>NZ_JALHPM010000055.1:0-35496 GCF_022842525.1 Luteitalea sp. | reverse complement strand
ACGCTCTTCCGATCTCGTCTTCTGCACCAGCGGCGCGATCTTGCCGTCATCGAGGTCCTGCGCGATGAGCGTGCCGAAGAAGCCGCTGCCGTTGGCGCCGACCGTGGCGCCGTCACGCAGCGCGGCCTCGGCATAGCCATCGAGATGATCGATCGACCGATAGCCTGCGTCGATGGCCCGATGGACGCCGACGGCGACCGGCACGTGCCCGGCAAACGGGATGCCGACCTCGGTGGCCGTCTTCGCCAGCGCGGTGAAGGCGTCCAGCGGCACGCCCGGGTGGATCTTGATGAGGTCGTAGCCCGCGGCCTTCTGCTCACGGGCCATCTGCTCACCCGCGGCGGCCGTGGTCACCGACTGGCCGTTGGCCGAGGGCCCCGACGTGTAAATCCGTGGGCCGAGCAGTTCGCCCTTCGCAACGCGATCACGCAAGGTGAGCTGGGCCGGGTGGCCGAGCATGCTCCGCACCGTCAACACGCCATGGACGACATTGAGCGACAGGATGCGCTGATTGAGGCCCTCGTTGGGGCCCGCCAGGTGGCCGTGCATCTCGCCGAGTGCCGGCAGCACGTACTTTCCGGCGCCATTGACGATCTGTGCGCCCGCCGGTGGCCGCACGGTCCCGATCGGTCCCATCTCGACGATGCGCCCCTCGCGGATGAGCAGCGTCTGCCGTTCAAGGACCCGCTCCCGATCCATCGGGATGACGTGGACACCGATGAGCGCGAGCACCGGCGTCTGGCCGCGCAGGGCGACGCCGAGCGTCACGATCGCCGCGAGGCTCGCGGCGATCCCGTACCGCAGGGGGATTCGCATGCGGGCAGGATACCGCCGAACGCCGGCCGCGTCGGCTACATCTTGTGCAGGGGGGGGCGCGGCAGATTGTTCGGGAAGGTGTCGCCGGAGCCGTGCTCCCGGTCCCGGTCGCCCTGCTCGCGCCAGCGGTGCTTGTCCTGGTACATGCGGGCATCGGCGGCGGCGAGCAGCGCCTCGGACGAATCGCCATCACGCGGGAACACGGCGGCGCCGATGCTCACGCCCAGCGTGAACGTCCGTCCATCGGGCAGGCGCACGTCGTGGCGCGCGATCTTGGTCTGCAGGTCGCGCAGGCGCTCCTCGGCCTCTTCCCGGCCGCATTCCGGCAGCATGATGACGAACTCGTCGCCGCCGTACCGGGCACACACGTCGTAGGGGCGCACGGCCTGTCGCAGCACCGCGGCCAGTTCCTTCAGGGCGAGATCGCCGATCGGGTGCCCCTCGTTGTCGTTGACGGACTTGAAGTCGTCCACGTCGACGAGCAGCAGCGCGAGCCGCGACGCCTGGCGTGCCGCCCGCGCCAGCTCCTGCGTGAGGTGCATCCACAGGAAGCGCGTGTTCGGCAGCCCCGTCAGCGGGTCGGTGAGGGCTTCTTCCTGGGCGCGCGAGAGCTGCAGCGCGTGGCTGACCACGGGCCCCGCCTGCCTCGCCACCATCTCGAGCATGCGGCACTCGTCCTGCGTGTAGCAGCCCGGCGTGACGTGGTAGATGGCCATCGCCCCGACCAGCTCGTTTCGCTCTCCGTAGAGCGGACAGACGATGGATGATCGCAGCCGTGTGGTGGCAGCGGCGCGGGCGTCCAGGCAGACGTGCGGATCGCCATTGGCCACGGCCCGCTGCTCGCGCAGCGACTGCCCGAACATGCCCGCCTCGGCGCTCACGTGGACGGTGGCCAGGACGTCGGCTTCGATCCCCTCGGTGAACGCCGCCTTGAAGCTGCGGCGCTCCGGGTCGTAGAGGTACAGGGCCGCGCTCGAGTACGGAATCACGCGCCGCAGCTTCTGCGCCAGCAACTGCGCGGTGCCCTCGACGCCGAGCCCGGCGCTGATCGCCTGGGAGATCTCGAACAGCGCCACGTCCTCGCGCCGTGCCGTGACGATCGACACCAGGGAACTGTCGACGGCGCTCTCGTGCCCGGCGCCCCCTTCGATCGACGGCAGCAGCGTGATGAAGCGCTCGACGATCGACGGGTCGAGCGACTTGCCTTCTTCTTCGCGCAGCACGGCGATGGCCGCCTCGCGGGTCAGGCGGTCCCGGTACGGGCGCTCGCTGACGAGGGCGTCGTAGTTGTCCACCACGGCGAGCACGCGCGCGCCCACGGGGATGGCGTCCTTCGCCAGGCCCTCGGGGTAGCCCTTGCCGTCCCAGCGCTCGTGATGCGACCGCACGAAGGCGCCGACGGCTTTCGGCAGGGGCACGCCCTCGATGAGCCCGGCGCTGACCTCGGGGTGGATGCGAATCTTGTGAAACTCCTCGACCGACAGCGGGCCCGGCTTGGACAGGATGTGGTCGGGGACGGCGAGCTGGCCGATGTCGAGCAGGAGCGCCGCCGTCCGCAAGGCGTCGATGTCGGCAGGCGGCAGGCCCACGGCCCTGGCCAGCGCCGTGGCCCACTCCCGCCGCCGCTGCAGCCGCTTGCCGGAGGGGTCGTGCTTGGCATCGATGGCGCCCGCGAGGGCTTCGACCAGCGAGCTGTGGACGTACTCCGCGGACGGTTCTTCCGCGCGCGTGACGGGCGGTCGCGCGAGGGCCGCCGCCGTGCCGAGGCCGACGCCGATGCCGACCAGGAGCGCACCACTCACCGCCTGCCCGCCGACCAGCAGCAGGGCGCCGCCGACGGCGCTGACGGCCGCCAGGAGCAGCAGCCGGGCAGGTGGAAGAGACCTGGTCACAGACCCAACAGTATCGCGCGTCCGACAGCACCGGCAAATGCTCGTCTTGACGATGGGCTGAGGCGGATGGCACTGTGAGCAGATGGTGGTGCCGCTGGCGACCCGACTCCGGGCGCTCTGGCTCGCGTGCCTGCTGGTGCTTGCGCCGGCAGGTCCCCTCGGGCTGCTGATCTCCGGTCACGTGACCGGCGAGAGCGCGCACGTCACCGCCGTCGTCCACGACGCCTCCGACCACGGCATCTCGGCCGGCGTGCTGCCCGACGCCTCGCCGGACCGCCACTGTCTGTACTGCCAGACCGCCTCGTCGCTCCGATTCGGCTGGGGTGGCGTGCCCGTCAGCCTGCTCGCCCCCGCATCGGCGTCGATCGAGTGGATCGCGCTCCAGGGTGGGGTCCCGCACTCGGACGCGCGGCCGGCGCTGCCGGCCCGGGCGCCACCGACTCGCGCCTGATCGGCCGTCCGGCCGACCGCTCCCGACCTGCTACCCATTCGAGTCCAGGTGCCGCGCCGCAGCCGCCGGCACCGGCGTGGTGCGCGATCGCGACCGCGCCAGGGGTGTCTGTCCAGACCCCGCCTGCACGGAGTATCGACACATGTTGCCCTGCTTCACCTCCCGGCTCGTCCGGGTGTCCACCGGCCTGGCCCTGGGCCTCGGCCTGTCCCTGATCGCGCCGTCGCCGGCCGTTGCGCAGTCCACCGCGCCCGCTGCGGCGATGCAACTCACCGGCCGGGTCCTCTCCGGCGAGAGCCGTCAGCCAGTGGCCGGCGCCACCGTCGTGCTCGAGGAACGCCGCACGACGGTGTTCACCGATGACACCGGCGCATTCACGCTGCCGACGCCTGCGTCGGGACTCGTCCACGTCCGCGTCAGCGCCACCGGGTTCCTGCCCATGCGCACCGAGGTCACGCTGGCCGACCCGCTGGCGCCGCTCGAGGTCCTGCTGCAGGAAGACCTGCACTATGCCGAGGCGGTCACGGTGGGGCCCGAGCCTCGCGACCCGTTCGAGTCCTACCAGCCGACGTCCGTGCTCTCCGGCCAGGAACTGAGCATCAAGCTCGAGGGGTCGCTCGGCGGGCTGTTGCGCAACGAGCCCGGCGTGTCCGAGCGGTCGCTCGGCCCCGGACCGTCGCGGCCGATCATCCGCGGCCAGGATGGCGATCGTGTCCTCATCCTGCAGAACAGCCAGCGCACCGCCGACCTGTCCAGCCAGTCGGGCGATCACGGCGTGACGATCAACCCCGCGGCGGCGACACAGGTCGAGGTGGTCCGCGGCCCGGCGACGCTGCTGTACGGCGCCAATGCGATTGGCGGCCTGGTCAACGTCATCTCGAACCAGATCCCGACGCGGCCGGCCACGGGCACCATGGGCGCGGCCCAGGTGGACCTCGCGACCAACGGCGGCCAGGCGGGCGGTGCGGCCGACGTCACGGTGGGCAACGGCCTGTGGGCGATGAACGTCGGCGGGTCGGCTCGCCGTTCCGGCAACTACGACACGCCCGAGGGTGAGGTCGACAACACGCAGACCCGTGGCTTCTTCGGCAACGTCGGCGTCGCCAGGACCACGGCCAACAGCTACGTCGGCGCCGGCGTGCAGCTCGACGACACCAAGTACGGCGTGCCGGTCATCGAGGGCGGCGAGATCCAGCTGACGCCGCGTCGGCAGGTGTACAGCGGCCGCGGTGAAGTGCGCAACATGACCGGGTTCTTCACGTCGGCGCGCGGCTCGGTCGCCTATCACCGTTATCGCCACGAGGAACTGGAGGGCGACGAGGTGGGCACAGAGTTCAGGAACGATCTGCTCGACCTCGACTTCCGCGCCACCCATCGTCCGGTCGGCCGGCTGACCGGGACGGTCGGCGTGTCCGGCTACACCCGGACGTTCGAGGCCGTCGGCGCCGAGGCGCTGTCGCCGAAGGTGGACCAGAACGTGGTCTCGGCGTTCACCTACCAGGAAGTGTCATGGTCGCACGCGACCCTGCAGTTCGGTGGGCGTTTCGACCGGGCGAGTTACGACCCGGCCGGTGGCCTGCGGCCGCGCGACTTCAACAACCTGTCGTTCTCGCTCGGGTCACTGCTGCGGCCGACCGAGCAGAGCACGCTGGCCATCAGCCTGGCGCGCGCGGCGCGCAACCCGGCGCTCGAGGAGCTGTACTTCTTCGGCGTGCACGCCGGCAACTTCTCCTTCGAGGTCGGCAACGACGACCTCGACTCCGAGGTGTCGTACGGACTCGACGTGTCCTACCGCGTCCGCCTGCCGCGCGTCTCGGCCGAAGTGACGTATTTCAACAACACCGTCGACAACTACATCTTCCGCAGCCCGCTGACCGAGGAGGAGTTCGACGCGCGGTTCCCGGGCCTCGAGGAAGAGGGCCACGAGGAAGGGCACGAGGAGGAGGGCCACCACGGCGACGAGGAGTTCCCGATCGTCGAGTTCATCGGCCGCGACGTGCGCCTGCAGGGCGTGGAAGCCCATGCCGACATCGACCTGTCCCGCGGGCTGCACCTCGAACTGGGGCTGGACACGGTGCGGGGCGAACTGCGTGACGGCGGCGACCCGCTCCCGCGCATCCCGCCGGTGCGCGTCACGGGCGGTCTGCGCTACCACTGGAATGCGCTGCAGCTCGGGGGCCAGGTGGTGCGCGCGTCGTCGCAGGATCGGGTCTACGACATCGAGACGCCGACCGACGGGTTCACCACGCTCCGCCTGTTCGGCGCCTACTCGCTGCAGGCCGGGCCGACGACCCACACGTTCTCGGCGCGGCTGGACAACGTCACCAACGAGCTGTTCCGCAACCACCTGTCGCTGGTGAAGGACCTGGTGCCCGAGATGGGGCGGAACTTCCGCGTCGTCTGGCAGGTGAAGTTCTAGCGCGCGCCTACAGCTGGCTGTTCCAGATCGGTTCCGGAATGGCCCGCTGGTGGTTCTCGTAGCGCGCCATGATGAACAGGGCGTCCGACAGCCGGTTCAGGTAAGGAATCACGAACGCGCCGACCGGCTCCTCGTGCGCGAGCGTGATCGCCTCGCGTTCGGCCCGGCGGCAGACGGTGCGGGCGACGTGGAGATGGGCGGCGCCGGGGGCGCCGCCCGGCAGCACGAAGTTCTCGATCGGGCCGACCACGTCGTTCAGCTCGTCCATCAGCGTCTCGAGGGCCTCGACGTGCCGCGGTTCGATCTGCGGAATGCGGTACGTCGCCTTGTCGTCCTCGAGGAAGCACAGGTCCGAGCCGAGGTGGAACAGCTCGTTCTGGATCACCGGCAGCGTCTGCGCGAGGCGGGGCACCAGGCCGCTGGCGAGGGCCACACCGATGACGGAATTCAGCTCGTCCACGGTGCCGTAGGTGGAGACTCGCAGGGCATCCTTCGCCACGCGCTGCCCACCCCCGAGCCCCGTCGTCCCGTCGTCTCCCTTGCGTGTGTAGATGCGCGTCAGCCGAGGCATCCGATCATTGTAGGCTACGCCGGTGACCATCGGCCGGCTCGCGCCGACGCCCTCCGGGCGGCTGCATCTCGGCAACGTCTGCGCCTTCGCCGGTGCGTGGCTGTCGGCGCGGGCCGACGGCGGGCGGCTGCTGTTGCGCATCGAGGACGTGGATCGCGGCCGGTCCCGCCTCGACGTCGAAGCGGACCTGCGCGCGGACCTGGCGTGGCTCGGCGTGCAGGCCGATGCCGAGACGCCGCGGCAGTCGTCGCGCGACTACGGCGCCGTGCTGGCGCACCTCGCGCCACGCCTCTACCACTGCCGCTGCACGCGCGCCATGCGCGACGAGGGTCTCGTGGCAACGGCCGGGTGCCCCGGCGGCTGTGCCGACCGCGGCTGGCCCGACGGCGCCCTTCGCTTCAGACTGCGCCCGGGCTTCGCGTCGTTCGTCGATCGCCGCTGGGGGCGATGCGAGAGCGATCCACGCGCCTTCGGTGATCCGATCCTCGTGCGGCGCGATGGCCTCGTCTCCTACAACCTCGCCGTCGTCGCCGACGACATCGCCGATGGGGTCAGCGACGTGGTGCGCGGCAGCGATCTGCTCGAGTACACGACCGTGCAGATGCAGCTGTGGGAGGCGCTGGGCGCGCCGCCGCCGCGCTGGCTGCACACGCCGCTGGTGCTCGGGCCCGATGGCCGCAAGCTGTCGAAGTCGCATGGCTCGGCACACGTCGGCGCGATGCGAGACGCTGGCGCCACGCCCGCCGACATCTGGCGCATCGTCCTGCCCTGGCTGGGCCTCGAGGGAGCGGGGTCGCTGCGCGAGGCGCTGCCACGCTGGGATCCGGCCGCCGGGCCTCGTGGACCGATCACGCTGGCCGCGACGTAGCCGCCGGTCAGCGCCCTGTCGCTGCCGATCGGCGCTGGAGGGGAGGGTCGGCCGCGAGGCGCTGGATCACCGGAAGCAATGCGTCGGCCATGCGGCGGTAGACGGCCGGCGTCGGGTGCAACTGGTCGGGACTCGCGAACAGGAGGTCGGGATGGCCCGGGGCGGCTGCGGCGGCCCGCGTGTCGCAGAACGCCATGCCGGGCCTGCTCGCGGCAGTCGCGCCAATCCAGCCGTTGATGGCGTGCATGCGCGCGTTCTGGTCGGCCGTCGCCGTGTCGTAGGGAATGATCGAGCAGGCCACGACGGGGAGCGCCGCGCTCAGGGCGCGTTCGTACATCGCGAGCAGGTGCGCCTGCACCGTCGCGGCATCGCGTCCCTGATACACGTCGTTGACGCCGGCCAGCAGCACGACCACCACGGAGGACTGTGACGCATGCGCCAGCACGTCGCGGTCGAAGCGCGCCGCGATCTCGTCGGCGCGTTCGCCGTTGACGCCGCGATTGAGGACGCGCCAGGCGGGCTCGGCGCGCGCCAGCCACCAGGGAAACTGGCTCGTCACGTCGCCCTCGCCGTCGGGCGGGGCCTCGACCGGCGACCGGAACCCCGGCGTGCCCGCCGTCGTCGAGTCGCCGAGCGCCACGATGGTGAGGGCCGGCGTCGGCATCGCGATCAGCGGACGGGCGGGAGCGGCTGGCCGCGACGCGTGACGTGATCGACGTCCTCGATCGTCTTGAGCGACGGCGCGGTGGACCGCAGGGTCGCGGCCGTGGCCTCGGCGCCGCGCATCACGCGCAGGATGTTGCGGCCAGAGATTTTCGCGAGATCGTCGCTGGAGTACCCGCGTCGTCCGAGCTCGGCGATGAGGGCCGGGTAGGTGCCGACGTGCTCCAGCCCCTGCACGACCGACGTGATGCCATCGAAGTCGCCGCCGAGGCCGATGTGGTCGATGCCCGCGACCTTGCGGATGTGGTCGATGTGGTCGGCGACCTGGGTCAGGGTGGCCCGTGGCTCCGGGTTGGTCGTACGCCACGCCTTCATCGCCGCGTCCAGGCCGGCCTTGTCGGCACCGAACTGCGACTGCAGCAACTGGCTCTGCGCCTGCGCCCGCCGCGAGTAGTTGGCCGCGTCCTGCGAGACGAAACCCGGCACGAAGGTGACCATCACGATGCCGCCGTTGCCGGCCACCTGCCGGAGGATCGCATCGGGCACGTTGCGGGGTACGTCGCAGACCGCCCGCGCGTTCGAGTGCGAGAAGATCACCGGCGCCCGCGAGACACGGATCGCGTCGGCCATCGTCTCCGGCGAAGTGTGGCTCAGGTCCACCAGCATGCCCAGCCGGTTCATCTCGCGGACGACCTCCTCGCCGAACGCCGAGATGCCGCCCAGCTTCGGGTCGTCGCTCGTGGAATCGGCCCACGGCACGTTGCGGCTGTGAGTGAGCGTCATGTAGCCCGCGCCGAGGCGATGCAGCATGCGCAGCGTGGCGATGGAGCTGTCGATCGAGTGCCCGCCCTCGACGCCCATCATCGACGCGATCTTGCCGGTGGCCATGGCGCGTTCGACGTCATCGGCCGTGCGCGCCAGCACGAACCTGTCAGGGTAGCGGCGCACCATCTCGTGCACGGCGTCGATCTGTTCGAGGGTGGCGCTGACCGCCGCGTCTCCCTGCAACTCCGCCGGCACGTACACCGACCAGAACTGTCCCCCGACGTGCCCCTGGCGGAGCCGCGGGAGGTCGGTCATCAGCTGCGGCTGTGGCGCGGCGATGTCGATGCGGTCGAAGTCGTACCTGGCGCGCTGCCGCATCTCCCACGGCAGGTCGTTGTGCCCGTCGATGATCGGCGACGTCGTCAGGACCGCGGCGGCGCCTCCCGCGGTCCCCGGAGCCGTGGGCGGTGCGGGCTGGGCAGCCAGAGGGACCAGGGCGCCTGAGACGACGAGGCTGGCCACGACCAGCCGGACATGAAGGAACGCGTGCATGGCGGGCTCGGGGTCGACTGGCTAGACGTGCCGGATCTCGGCGAGATCGCGGCGCAATTCGGCGCGGAAGTCCGGGTGCGCGATGCTGATGAGCATCTCGCCGCGCTCGCGGATCGAGGCGCCATGCAGGTTCACCGCCCCGAACTCGGTCACGATCCAGTGCACGTGCCCGCGCGTGGTGACGACGCCAGCGCCGGGCTTGAGCGTCGGCACGATGCGCGACAGCGTGCCCCGCGCGGCCGTCGACGGCAGCGCGATGATCGGCTTGCCGCCGGGCGACAGGGCGGCGCCGCGGATGAAGTCCATCTGCCCGCCGATGCCCGAGAAGATGCGGTAGCCGATGGAGTCGGCGCAGACCTGGCCGGAGAGATCGATCTCGAGCGCCGAGTTGATCGCCACGACGCGCGGGTTGCGGCGAATGGTCGACGTGTCGTTGGTGCGATCGCACGGGTGGAACTCGACCTGCGGGTTGTCGTCCACGAAGTCGAACAGGCGCCGCGTGCCGTTGACGAAGGACGTCACCGTGCGGTTGGGATGCACCACCTTGTGTCGGTTGGTGATCACGCCGTTCAACTGCAGGTCGATCAGGCCGTCGGAGAACATCTCGGTGTGGACGCCGAGTTCCAGCTTGTTGCCCAGGCGACGCAGGACGGCGTCGGGGATGCCGCCGATGCCCATCTGCAGCGTCGAGCCGTCCTCGACCAGGTCGGCGATCAGCTCGCCGATGGCGCCCTCGATCTCGGTCTCCGGCGCCGGCGTGTGCTCGTGCAGCGCGCGGTCGTTGGCGATGAAGGCATCGAGGCGGCTGGCCGGCACCACCACGTTGCCGCGCGTGCGCGGCATCTGCGTGTTGACCTCGGCGATCACCAGCGTGGCCGTGTCGGCGGCGGCCCGCGCCGCATCCACCGACGTGCCGAGCGTGCAGAAGCCATGGCGATCCGGCACCGACAGGCTGAGCAGGGCCGCATCGAGCTTCACCTGCCCGGAGAGGAACAGGCCCGGGATGTCGGAGAGGAAGATCGGGACGAAGTCGGCACGCCCCTCGGCGATGGCGCCGCGCAGCGGGGCGCCCGTGAACAGCGACACGGAGCGGAAGCGTCCGTCGTGTTCCGGGTCGGCGAAGGGCGCCGGCCCGGCGGTGTGGAGGTGGTAGACGGTGACGCCGGTCAGGTCGGTGCGGCGGGCGAGAGCCTCCAGCAGCGTGGTCGGCGTCGCCGCCGCGCCGTGGACGAAGACCTTCGCGCCGCTGCGGATGCCCGCGACGGCTTCGTCGGGCGACACCGCGCGGGATGTCCAGTCGGAATTCATGACTGACATTTTGGATCGGATCCGGTGGCGGCGGCGGGATCGGGCCCGCTTCCTTGCTACGATGCGCCGATGCGCCCCTTCGTGCTCCTTCTGACCGGTCTCCTGGCCCTGCCGGCCGTGGCTGACGCCCAGGACATCGCCCTGCCGCCGGCGGTCCGCCAGCGCCTCGCCGCGCAGGCGACCTCGCTTGCCCCGCGTCTGGTCGAGACCCGCCGCGACATCCACCGGCATCCCGAACTCGGGTTCCGCGAGACACGCACGGCGGCGCTGATTGCCGAGCGTCTGCGCTCGCTGGGCTTCGACGAGGTGCGGGAGCGCGTCGGGGTCACCGGCGTGGTCGCCGTCCTGAAGGGCGGCCGCCCGGGGAAGGTGGTCGCCATCCGTGCCGACATGGATGCCCTGCCGATTCCCGAGCTGATCGACGTGCCGTACAAGTCGACCGTCCCCAACGTCAAGCACGCCTGCGGGCACGACGGGCACGTGTCGATTGGCCTCGGCGTCGCCGAGGTCCTCGCGTCGATGCGCGCCGAGATTCCGGGGACGGTCGTCTTCCTGTTCCAGCCGGCCGAAGAAGGCGACCCCGACGGCGGGCTCTCCGGCGCCCAGCGCATGCTCGACGCCGGCGTCTTCGCCGGCCCGGTGCCGACGGCCGTCTTCGGCCTCCACGTGCTGCCGACCCTGCAGGTGGGCACACTCGGCGTCAACGTCGGGGCAGCGATGGCCAGCAGCAACCGCTTCACCATCACCATCACCGGCAAGAAGACCCACGCCGCCTACCCGCACACCGGCATCGACCCGGTGCCCGTGGCCGCGCAGGTGGTCTCAGTCCTGCAGACGATCCCGAGCCGCATGAACAACGCCGCCGAGCCGATCGTGGTCTCGGTCGGCACCATCAACGGCGGCAACCGCTTCAACATCATCGCCGACAGCGTCACGCTGACCGGCACCGTGCGCACGCTCAGCAAGGACGGCCCGGCGCGCGTCCGCGCCTGGATGGAGCGTGCCGTCAAGGGCGTCACCGACGCGTCAGGCGCCACCTACACGTTCGACTGGCCCACGTCCGGCAATCCGGTGACCTTCAACGAGGAGACGCTGGCCGCCGCCAGCCTGCCCGTGCTCGCCGACGTCGTCGGGGGGCGCGCCAACATCCTGTCGCCACCGCCGCAGATGGGGGCCGAGGACTTCGCGCTCTACCAGCAGAAGATGCCCGGGCTGTTCTTCTTCCTCGGCGTCGGCAACACCGCCCGCAACATCACGGCGATGATCCACACCGAGTACTTCGACATGGACGAGGCCGCCCTGCCCATCGGCGTGCGCGCGCTGTCGAGCGTCGCCCTCGACTGCCTGTATCGGAAATGAGGAGAGGTCGCCCGCGGATCTGAAGATCCGCGGCTACTTGGGCGCGTGTTTCTTCGCGGCGGCGGAACCGGCCGCGCAGTGACTGCAGCCGGCCGCGCCCGTGCCGTGCGGGATGCCCGTCGTGTCCGGCCGTCGCTCGAAGACTCCGAACACACGGCGCGCCACGACCCCGGCGGCCAGCAGCGCCACGATGAAGACGGTGAGGTGCTGCCACACCTGGTCGAATCCGAAGTCCTGAATCACTGGATCCCTCCGGCGCGCAGCGCCTGATAGACGACCAGCGCCGCCACGTACGCCAGCACCGACATGTACGCGAACTGCAGGAAGGCGTAGCGCCCGGACCCGGTCTCGCGCCGCGTCACCGTGAGCGTCGGCAGGCACTGCATCGCGAGCACGAAGAACACCAGCGCGCTGGCGGACGTCGCCGCCGTGAACAAGGGGGTGCCATCGTCGCGGGTCGCGCTGCGGATGCGCTCGATCACGCCGACGTCCACCTCGGCGTCGCCCGACCCTCCCACCAGCACCGACATCGTCGAGACGAAGACCTCGCGCGCGAGGAAGCTCGTGAGGATGCCCACGGTGAGCTGGGCATCGAAGCCGAGCGGGGCGAACACCGGCTGCGCGAGGCGGCCCAGCTGACCGGCGAACGACCCGCGCTGCGAGGCCTTCACCTCGAGCGCCTCGGCCTCGGCCAGCCACACGTCGCGCTGCGCGTCACTCATCGTGGCGCTGCTCGCCTGGGCCCGCAGGGCCACGGCGCGTTCCGGCGGCGGCACCTGCGGATACGCGCTCAGCCACCACATCACGATGCAGATCGCCATGATGACCGTGCCGGCGGTCTGCAGGAACGCCAGGCCCTGATCCTTGGCCGTGAACACCGCGTTGCGCAGCGAGGGCCACTTGTACGTCGGCAGTTCCAGCACCATCGGGCGCGCCTCGCCGCGCAGCCAGGTCCGCCCGATCAGCGTCGCCGTGCCCAGCGCGGCCAGCGCCCCGAGCAGGTAGCACGCGGCAAAGCACGCCGCCGCGTACAGCGGCTGGCGCGGAAACAGCAGGCTCGTCAGCAGGACGTAGACCGGCAGGCGCGCCGAGCAGCTCATGAGCGGCGCCACCAGAATCGTGGCCAGACGATCCCGGCGGTCGGGAATCAGTCGGGTCGACATGATCCCCGGCAACGCGCAGGCCGACGAGGTCAGCAGCGGCACGAAGGCGTGCCCGGGCAGACCGAAGCGGCGCAGCACGCGGTCCATCACGAAGGCCGCGCGCGCGAGATAGCCCGTGTCTTCGAGCAGGCTGATCAGGAAGAAGAGCAGGCAGATCTGCGGCAGGAACACGACCGTGCCGGCCACGCCGCCGATGATGCCCTGCGACACGAGATCCCGCACCGGGCCTTCGGGCAGCACCTGCGCGGCAAAGTCGCCGAGCCGCGCGAACGTCGCCTCGATCAGGTCCATCGGGATGGTCGCGAGCGCGAACAGGGTGTAGAACAGACCCCCCATCACCAGCAGGAAGACGACCAGGCCGAGGGCGGGGTGCGTGAACACGCCATCGAGCCGCTCGGTGAACGGATCGCGCGCATGCGGCGCCGACGGGCGGCCCGCGCTGTACGCCATCACATCGTCGGCCCAGTTGGTGAGCACCTCGATGGAGGCGCCCTCCCCGGGAATGCCCACCGCCGGCGCTTGCGCGGGCGGCGTCCGGCCCAGCGAGCGGGCCAACGCCGATCGCACCTCGTCCACTCCGTCACCGCGGCGCGCAATCATCGGCACCACGGGACAGCCGAGCCGCTCGGACAGCTTCTGCCCGTCGATCGTCAGCCCGCGTCCCTGCGCGAGGTCGATCATGTTGAGGGCGACGACGACGGGGAGGTCGTAGGCGAGGAGCTCGCCGACCAGCACCAGGTTCCGGGTGAGGTTGCAGGCGTCGATCACCACCAGCACGGCATCCGGCTGCCGGTAGAGACCGGCCCCGCTCAGCACGTCGCGGGCGATGCGCGTCTCGGGCACGTCCAGGCCGAGCTCGTAGAGCCCCGGCAGGTCGATGATCTCGGCGATCCAGTCGCCAGGCAGCGCGGCGCGGCCGACGCGGGAGGCCGTGGTGGTGCCCGGGAAGTTGGAGGTCTTGGCTCTGGCGCCGCAGAGGCGGTTGAAGAGCGTGGTCTTGCCGGTGTTCGGGTTGCCGATCAGGGCCACCCGCGCCGCATCACGCACGGTCGAGGACGCAGCGCCGGTCGTCTGCGGTGCGGCGACCGCCATCTAGCCCTCTTGTGTGTCGGGGACGACGAGGATGCCGTCGGCGACCTTGCCGGACAGCCCGATGCGCGTGGAGCGCACCTGCACGATGCAGGGCTCACCCGCCTTGCACAGCGTGAGCTGGCACTCGCGCGTCAGCCCGAGCGCCCGCAGCAGGTCGCAGGACTCGGGGTCCAGCGCCGTCCCGCGGAAGCGCACGACCGACCCGGCCCGCAGGGAACTCAGCGGAATGGGATCAGGGTCGGCGGGCGTGGTCGCACGCGCGGGCGCGGCGGTCGCGGGTGGCTCGATCATGGGGAGGTCCACGTCCCGCCGGCCCATCGACTGATGGCGACCGTACGGGTCCGATTTCCGAAATCGATCCTAGCACGGAACTGAGACTCGCTCTCAAGACGCCTCACGGCCGGCTCGGAGAGCCGGCCCTACCTGTTTCAGAGCGTCAGGGCCGTTAGAATTCCCGCATGGCCAAGCCTCCCGTCGAAGTCTCCCTGCAGTGGACCCGCGACCTCGTCTTCGACACGGAGGTCGCGGCCGGCCCCGGACCCGTCCTCGATGGCGACGCCGTCGCCGGTGCGTCGCCCGTCCAGGCCATCGCGCTCGCCCTCGGGGCCTGCATGGGCGTCGATCTCGTGATGATCCTGAAGAAGGGGCGGCACGACCTGCAGGGCCTGAAGGTCAAGGTCGTCGGGACCCGTGCCGATGGGCCGCCGGCGTACTACACGGGCTACGCCATCCACTACGACGTGACCGGCCCGATCCCGGACGCCGCGATCCAGCGCGCCATCGACCTGTCGCGCGACACGTACTGTTCCGTCTGGCACAGCCTGCGCACCGAGACGCCCCTCGAAGTCACCTTCACCCGGCTCGATGGCTGAGGTGCTGCCGCCGCCGCCGGTCGTGCGACGCGCGCGCGCCGGCTACATCGACTGGATGCGCGGTCTCGCGGTCCTCATCATGGTCCTCGCGCACGTCGTCGACGCCTGGACCGTGATGGGCCCGACCCGACAGACGCGGCCGTACTTCTGGTTCATGGTGCTGGCGGGGATGGGCGCACCGCTGTTCCTGTGGCTTGCCGGTCTGGCGGTGCCGCTCGCGGCCCATGCGCGCATGCGCCGGGGGGCCTCGCTGGCCGAGGCCAGCTGGTCACTCCAGAAACGCGGTTGGCAGATCTTCGGCCTCGCCCTGCTGTTCCGGCTGCAGGCGTATGTCTTCAGCGCCGGCGCCACGATCTACGGGATGCTCAAGGTGGACATCCTGAACATCATGGGGCTCTCGCTGGTGGCCGCGGGCTGGCTGTGGGGGCGGGGACGGACGCCACGGACGCGCCTGCTCCTGTCGCTCGGCGTCACCGTGGCCATCCTGGTGCTCACGCCCCTGCTGCGGGTCTGGTCCTGGCCGGCGCTCCTGCCCGATCCGATCGAGTGGTACCTGCGTCCGGCGCCGGCGCGCAGCACCTTCACGCTATTTCCCTGGAGCGCGTTCGTCTTCGCCGGCCTGGGGCTCGGCGAATGGTTGGCGATCACCGCCACCGATCGACAGCGCTGGTTCCATGCGGCCTGCCTCATCGGGGGCGTCAGCCTCTCCGTGGCCGCGTACCAGTTGTCGTTCGTGCCCACCCTGTTGCCTGGGTCCAACTTCTGGACGACGTCGCCGGCCTTCTTCTCCGTGCGTCTCGGGGTGCTGGTCGCGGCGTTCGGGCTGCTGTACTTCCTGCTCCACCCCGACAGCGTGTGGGCGCGACTCACGTGGCCTCGACACTGGAGCCCGATGGAACTGCTCGGGCGCACGTCGCTCTTCCTGTACTGGGTCCACGTCGAGCTCGCCTACGGCCTGCCCTCGCGTCCCCTGCACAAGGCCCTGTCGTTCAATGGCGCGCTGGTCGCGTTCGCGGTGTTCATGGCGGGCATGGTGGCCCTTGCCATGGTCAAGTCGAAGTACTGGGATCACGAAACGCCATGGCACAGGTCCAGCCGACCTGACGCAGAATAGGCCGTCCGTCACCGGAGAACGTCCATGCGTACCCTGCTGCCGCTGTGCGGCGTCGTGCTCACCGCCACGGTTGCGTCGGCCCAGCCGACGCTCGACATCCATCACATCGACGTCGAGGGGGGCGCGGCCACCCTCATCGTCACGCCGGCTCGCGAGTCGGTGCTCGTGGATGCCGGCTGGCCTGGCAACGGCGGACGTGACGTCGGCCGCATCGAGGCGGCGATGAAGGCCGCGGGCATCAGCCGCATCGACCACCTGATCGTCACGCACTACCACACCGATCACGCCGGCGGTGTGCCGGCGCTCGTCGCCCGGGTGCCGGTCGGGGCGTTCTACGACCACGGGCTGATGGAGGAGCCGCACGCGCCAGACTTCGCCGCGAACTATCAGGCGTACATGGCGGCGGTGCCGCAGCGCCGCACGCTCGCGCCCGGCGACGTGCTGCAGTTGCGACCTGCGCCTGACGCCACGCCCATCACGCTGCGCGTCGTCGCCGGTCACGGCAAGGTGGTGTCGCGAGACTCGGGGCGGCGCAACGCGAAGTGCGACAGCGTTCCGGCCAAGCCGGTGGATGTGTCGGACAACGCGCGCAGCGTCGGCTTCGTGCTGACCTATGGCGCCTTCGACTTCTTCGATGCCGGCGACCTGACGTGGAACACCGAAGCGCAGCTCGTGTGCCCCAACGAGCGTCTGTCGGCCGTCGAGGTCTATCAGGTGACGCACCACGGGCTGGACACCAGCAATCACCCGCTGGTGCTCGACGCCCTGTCGCCGACGGTGGCCGTGATGAACAACGGCGCGAAGAAGGGGGGATCGGCAGCGACCGTCAAGGCGCTGAAGGCCCTGCCGTCCCTGAAGGCGCTCTATCAGCTGCACCGCAACGTGACGACCGGGCCGGACGACAACACGTCGCCCGACCTGATCGCCAACCCGGAGGAAACGCCGGATGCCGGCCATGGCGTGACGGTGCGGGCCCGCAAGGACGGCACCTTCACGGTCGTCAACCACCGGACGGGGGACACGCGCGCCTTCGCGGCGCGCTGAGTCCGTCTAGCCCTTGTGGGCCTCGACGAACCACATGTACTTGTCCACCTCGTGGGCGATGCCGGTGAGCAGGTCGGCGGTGACGGCATCGTCGAGCTCGTCGGCGTCCTCGATGCCCTGACGCAGGGCCGTGCCGAACTTCGCCAGGGCGGACGACACGCCGTCCACATGGCTCTTCCAGTCCTGCGCCTCGACCGGATACGGCGCCAGCGTGGTGCGCTCGACCACCGCCTGCGCCGTGCCCACCGCGACGCCACCGAGCATCACGGCGCGCTCGGCGATCTCGTCCTTGAAGGCGGCGGCTGCGGCGGCCACCTTGTCGAAGAGTTCATGCAGCCCGATGAAGTTCGGGCCCTTGACGTTCCAGTGCGCCTGCTTGGCCTGCAACTCGAGGTCGATGGCGTCGGCGAGCCGCGCGTTCAGCAGCTCGACGGCAGACTGGCGGGTCTCGGTGTCCAGGCCGTGCCTGGTCGGGTTGAGGTGAATCTCGGCAACGCTCTTGTTCGACATGCCTGATTAGACGCACCTCGCCGTGCTGCAGGCAACCACAGCCGTCGCGGCCTCAGTGGGCCGCCCCTGCCGTGGCGCCCGCCGTGGCCGTCGCGGGCTTCTTCGCCGGCGTGTCATTCCAGAAGAGCACCGCCGCATTGAAGAGCATGCCGAACTCGCCGTGGTTCTGCCAGCGGTAGCACGGGTTGGTGGCGAAGGCGACGACGCGGCCCTTGCCGACGGGCGTGGCGACGAGGGCCGGTCGGCGGCGCGTCTCGGCGGCGCCGCGCATTAGGCCGCTCAGCACGCCCTCGTCACCGCCGGTGAAGCGCATCAGCACCTGGTCGGCGACATCCTCCTGGGGCACCTGGAAGAGCGGGCCATTGGCGTACCGCACGGGCAGGGTCGGCTTCGTGTAGCCGAAGAAGATCGGGTGCTCCGGACGCAGCACCTCGACCTGCACGATCGGGCCCGGCGCGTAGAACGCACCGGTCGGTCGTGTGGCGGTGACCTCGCGGACCAGGCCGAACTCGGCCGGCATGTACGAGGACGCGCCGAGCGTGATCAGCACGCCACCCTCGTCGACGAACTTCTGCAGTTCGAGCACGCCCTCGAGCCCCATGCCGCCGGTGATGTCGTCGGACTCGCCGTAGGTGCCGAGGCTCGGGTACGCGGGATCCTTGCGGTAGGCGAGGGGCCCCGCCTTGCGTTCGACGTCGTACACGAGCGACTTGCCGGTGGTGCCCTGGTGGGGCACGAGGATGACGTCGTAGGCGGCGCGCAGCGATCCCTGCCGGATGCGCTCCTTGTACACGAGGTCGTAAGGAATGCCGAACGTGTCGAAGGCGTGACGCACCCAGCCGACCTCCTGCGTGCGGCCCCAGGTCGTGAACATCGCCAGACGCGGCAGGTCGACATCGATGGTGGCGACCTCCGGCATGGCGGCGAGCCCGTGGGCGTCGAGCCCCAGCCGCTTCACGGCGTCGGTGAACGCGGCGCCGGCGCTGGCCGGCACGAGGAAGGCCCCGGCGGGGTAGTTGACCTGGCCGACCGTGAAGGCGGCGGCCGCGGCCCGCACCGCTACGCCGCTGCCCAGGGCGAGGCGCAGGCGCACCATGTCGTTGGAGCCGTGGTGGGCGACCACCCAGCCGGCCGACGCCCCGGTGTCGGCGACGGTGCCCGTGCGCGACAGGTCGGTGACCAGCGGGGCCGCCACGTCGAGGACCGTCTTGTCGACCGTCGGCTTGACCTCCACCTGGAGCATCAACCCCATCGTCCAGCCCGTGTCGTCGTAGGTCCGCAGTGACGGGTCCGGGAACGTCTGCTTTTCGAGCAGGGTCTTCGCGAGCCGGCCGTACGGCTGGTTGCGCTTGACGAGATACGAGCCGGCGGCATACGTGCCGTCGGACAGCGTCACCTCGCCAGTCGCCCGCCCGACCTCGATGCCCTGTCGCTGCAGGAGCGTGATCAGCAGGTCGACGCGCGTCTGGTCCTTCTGCGCGGCGGGGATGACGAAGGCAAACGGCGCCTCCTTCTGCCCGGCCTCGACGCTGTTGCGGCTCTTGCGGTAGAAGTTCTCGACGATCACGTCAGGAAACGCCGACGCGTACTGCAGCGCCGAGAGGACGGCCGTCTGCATGTAGTTGGTGTTGTTGCGCAGCGACCACAGCACGTCGCGGTAGGGCGGCAGCGGGCGGTACCACTCGCGGCTCGTCTGCCCGGCGCCCTCGGGCGGGGCGACGCGCCGCTTCATGGTCGTGGCGCCGCCATTGCCGAAGGTCTCGTACATGCGAACCAGACCGTTGTGGTTCGACGCCATGAAGGCCAGGTAGCCGGGCGACCACATGTCGACGAAGCCGTGGGTCCACACGCCGGGCATGCCGTACTTGGTGAGCTGCGCCATCTCGAAGTTGGCAAACATCGGCAGCTCGCCGTAGACGATCGGGTCGAGATTGGGATTCTGCGGCGCCTGTCCAGAGAAGGTGTAGAGGAACGGCACCGACTCGTGCAGGTCGTGCATCACCGGCGGATGCGTCTTCAGGTACCACTCGAGATGCGCGCGCAGGGTCACCTGCGAGTAGTTGATGTCGCGATTGTTGTCGTGAAAGATGTACTTGCCCCAGTACGGCGGGCCGGAGATGCGGTCCTTCTCCTCGGTGATGTCGACCATGTACTTGCGGTACCAGTCGATGTAGCGGTCGCGTCCGTCGGGATCGCTGGCTGGCGTGAAGCTGACGATGACGCGGTCGCGGATCTGGCGGATGAGCGGCGTGTCGCTGGCCACGAGACGATAGGCCAGCTCCATCAGCATCTCGGGCGGGCCGGTCTCGGCGCTGTGCAGGCCGGCCATCAGGTGGTACATCGGCGGGGTGGTGGCGACCAGTCGCGCGGCGTCGGCCTCGGACAGTCCCCGCGGGTCGGCCAGTCGGCCCAGGTTCGCGATGTGTGTCGGAAGCTGCTTCAGCGTCGCTTCGCTCGCGATGTAGACGACGGTGACGTCCCGCCCTTCGTCGGTCGTGCCGATCGTGGTGACGCGGATGCGCGGCGACGCCTTCTCCAGGGCCCGGTAGTAGGCGAGCGCGGCGTCGGTCTTGGTCAGGCGCTTCGGCGTGCCGACGTGGTAGCCGAGCACGTCCTTCGGCGTCGGAATGCCCTTCACCAGGGGCAGGTGATCGACCAGCGGACTCAGGAACTCGGGGCCCGTCGTCCACTCGCGGACGCTCCTGGCGAACTCGGGATCGAACGTCTCGCGCGGGGTCGGCGCCGGCTGCGCGTGCGGCAGTGCACCGAGCAGGAGAGTGAGACACGCAGTGAGGGCCCAGCGCGACAGACGGACGGAGCACATGGCGCCGACTATAGCCGCAGACGGACGCCTCGGCGAGGCGTCCGTCCCACCCGCGGACGCTAGATGGGAGGGACCGCTCGCCGAGCGGTCCGTGACCCAGAACTGTGATTCGAGCCTCGGATTCGTCATCGGCCTCGCCCGCGCCCGCACGCCTGGCGCCACCAAATACGCGAAAGTCCCTGCATTCGCCGGTGGCATGGCGGTTGCTCTTCTACAAGGCGTCGGCGGTCTGTTTGTGGCACGATGCCACAGTGCTGGGGAGCCAGATCGTCGGCAGCAGGGGCTGCGCAATTCTGCGCGGCCTCTGCCCGTTTATACCGGTCCTCCTGACGACCCGCCACGAGGAGGCCCGGTGATCCCCCGGATCGATCTCAACGCCGACCTCGGAGAACACGACGGCGCGCCGCCTGCCGCCGCGCGCGACCTGCTGCGTGCCGTGACCTCGGCCAACGTGGCGTGCGGGTGGCACGCCGGCGATGCCGTCAGCATGCGCCTGACCGTCTCCGAGGCCGCTACCCTCGGCGTCCAGATCGGGGCCCACCCGTCCTATCCGGACCGCGCAGGCTTCGGTCGTCGTGTGGTGCCGATGTCCCCGACCGAGATTGCCGACGCCGTCGCGCACCAGGTCCACGCGCTGTGCGCCGTGGCAACCGCCGAGCGCGCGGCGGTGCGCCATGTGAAGCCGCACGGCGCCCTGTACAACCTCGCCTGCCGCGACCGACAGGTCGCCGACGGCATCGTCTCCGGCGTGCTCCTCGTGGACGCCGCGCTCGCGCTGTACGCGCCGGCCGACTCGGTGCTCGCGCTCGCCGGCGCAGCCGCCGGCCTCCACGTCGTCGCCGAGGGATTCCTCGACCGCGCCTACGAAGACGACGGCACGCTCACGCCGCGCGATGTGCCCGGCGCCGTGCTGGACGACGCGGCCGCGGCCGCGGTGCGCGCGGTCGACTGGATGCGGACCGGCACGGTGCGCACCCGTACCGGGCGCGTGCTGACACGGCGACTCGAGACGCTCTGTGTCCACGGCGATACGGGAGATGCCGCGTCCATCGCGGTCGGCGTGCGCGCGGCCCTGGCGGCCGCGGGGGTGCGCGTCCTGCCCGCGCTTGAGGCGTGACACGCGTTGGTGTTGGCGCGACGCACCGCTTCAGGCAGAGTAGTCCCGCATGGGGCTGATGCTGGTCGGGGTGGTCGCGTTCACGGCATCGGCCCTGACGTTCGTGTCCGGCTTCGGTCTCGGCACGCTGCTGATGCCGGTGTTCGCGTTCGTCATGCCGGTCGAACGTGCGGTGGCGGCGACCGGCGTCGTGCACTTCCTCAACAGTCTCTTCAAGTTCTGGCTCGTCGGCCGCCGGGCCCACTGGCCGACGGTCTGGCGCTTCGGCCTGCCCGCGCTGCTGGCGTCGCTGCTCGGCGCCTGGTGGCTCGTGAGTCTCGCCGACCAGCCGCCGATCCTGACGTGGACGCTCGGCGCGCGCGTCCTGCAGGTGACGATGGCGAAGCTGCTGATTGGCGCCCTGCTGCTGGTGTTCGTGCTGGTGGAGTGGGTGCCGGCCTGGCGATCGCTGACCGTCCCCGCGGCCTGGATGCCGCTCGGCGGAGTCCTGAGTGGTCTGGCCGGCGGCGTTTCCGGCATGCAGGGGGCACTGCGCTCGGCGTTCCTCGCCAGGGCCGGACTCGCGCGTGACGCCTTCGTGGCGACCGGCGTCGCCATCGCCTGCCTCATCGACGTCTCGCGCGTCGGCGTCTACCTGCGCATGTTCGGCGAGCACCGCGCGTCGCTCGATATCGGCCTCCTGACGGTCGCGGTCCTCTCCGCCTTCGCCGGGGCGCTGGTCGGCCGTCGCTACCTAAAGCAGTTGACGATGGACGCGGTGCGTCATGTGATTGCCGTCCTGCTGCTGCTGACGGCGGTCGCGATCGGGAGTGGGGTCATCTAGGCTCAGGGCTCGAGGCTCGAGGCTCAGGAGTGTGCGTAGTGCATCTGACGGGTATGCGGGGACGACTGCTGGTGGCCGTGTTGGCCTGGTCGTGCGGTGTGGTGCCGACCGGTGCGCAGACGCGCGGGCTGGCGCCTGGCGACTACTACCGGGAGGTCACCGTCGAGGACGTGGCCATGCGTCCGCAGGGCGACCTGGTGGCCTTCACGGTGATGACGATCGTCGAGAAGGAGAATCGGCGGCATCGCGAGATCTGGCTGCAGCCGATTGCGCAGGGCAAGGCCAGCGGCGAGGCGTTCCGCTTCACCGCGCCGACCGAGGAGTCGACCGATCCGCGGTGGAGTCCTGACGGCGCCCTGCTCGCCTTCACGTCGAAGCGCGACAAGGACGACAACGCGACGTGGTTCGCTCGCGTCGGCGGTACCGGCGGCGAGGCCTTCCATCTCGAAGGCGTGGCTGGCGAACCGGTGTGGTCGCCCGATGGCCGGTGGATCGCCTACGTCAAGGCGCCCGTGCGCGACAAGGACGGCGATGGCGCTCCAGACAAGCGGCCGGAGCGCGAGGGATGGGTCGCGCCCGATGCGGTCTCGCGCACGCTGGATGCGGGGCGGTTCGATGGGCGCGTGGTGACGTCGATCCGCTACAAGTCCAACGGCACGCTGACGTGGATGCCGCACTACTCGACGCGCGACATCCCCCAGATCTTCGTCGTGCCCTCGGGTGGCGGCACGGCGGTGCAGGTGACGCGCCTTGCGTTCGCGCCGTCGCAGTTGGCATGGCTGCCGGACAACCAGACGCTCGTCTTCACGGGCGACGATCAGCAGGACAACGAGGTCAACCCGGACCTGACGGCGGATCTCTTTGCCGTCGCGCGCAGCGGCGGCGAGCCGACGCGCCTGACGAGCAACCCCGGTGCCGACCGCGGTGCCGCCGTGTCGCCGCGCGGCGACCGCCTCGCGTTCCTGCACCAGTCGCGCGTCGGCGCGGAAACCGACGTCCTGGTCGCCGACCTCGACCCGGCCGGTCGCCTGCGCGGCACGCCGCGCAACCTGACGGCGGCGTGGGACCGCGTGCCGGGCGTGCCGCGCTGGACGCCGGACGGCCGCGCCGTGCGCTTCGACGCCGAGACGAACGGCAACGCGCACGTCTTCGAGGTGACGCTCGACGACCGGGCCGTCGTCCGCCTCGTGACGACCGGCGACGTGTCGATCAGGAGTGCCTCGGAGAGTCGTGACGGCGCGTGGATGGCGTATCGGCTCGACTCGCCGCTGTCACCCGCCGAGCTGTTCGTCGCCGCTGGCGACGGCAAGGGCGCCACCGCGTTGACCCGCCTGAACGCGTCGTGGCTGACGAGCGTGGTGCTGCAGGCCCCCGAGCGCCTGACCTGGACGGTGGCCGACGGCACCACGATCGAAGGCTGGCTGGTCAAGCCCGTCGGGTATGTGCCCGGCCGCTCGTATCCGATGGTGCTCAAGATCCACGGCGGTCCCCACACCCAGTACGGCAACACCTGGTTTCCGACCTTTCACATCCTCTCGGCCTCCGGCTTCTTCGTGCTCTATCCCAATCCGCGCGGGTCATCCGGGTACGGGCATGCCTTCACGTATGCCACGCGCGGCAAGTGGGGGGAGCTGGACACCGAGGACTACCTCGGTGGCGTCGACACCGCCCTCGCGCGCTACCGGGACATCGACCCGAAGCGCGTCGGCGTGTCTGGCGGCAGCTACGGGGGCTTCATGACCAACTGGCTCAGCGCCACCACCACGCGGTTCGCCGCCGCGGTCACGAGCCGCTCGATCACCAACTGGGAGAGTTGGTACGGGACGTCCGATGCCCAGCGACTCACCGAGTACGAGTTCCACGGCCCGCCCTGGGAGAGCCGGGAGACCTACCGGCGACTGTCGCCGATCAGTTACGTGGAGAACGTGTCCATCCCGACGCTCATCATCAACGGCGACAACGACTGGCGCACACCGCCAGGCGATGGCGAACAGTGGTTCATGGCGCTGAAGAAGCGGCAGGTGCCCGTCGAACTGGTCAGCTATCCACGCTCCACCCACGACCTGTCGCGTACCGGCGAGCCGTGGCTGCTGGTCGATCGGCTCGAGCGCATTCGCAGCTGGTTCGATCACTGGCTGAAACGCAAGGTGGTGGCGAGTTGGTAGGCCTGACGCGCGCCGCGGTGACGACGGTCGTGATGTTGTCGACGGCATCCGCGGCGGCCCAGACGACAGCAGGCCCGCTTGTGCCGCGGCAGACCCAGGCCGACGACTATTCCTCGTACGAGTTGCTGGCGCCCGAGCGTCAGCAGTTCCGCATCCTCTACGACGTGACGGCGACGACGCCCGGCGCGACGGTGTTCCTGAACCCCATTCGCCAGGGTAGCGAGGCGAGTGACGAGCGGGTGACGGACCTGGCCACCGGGCAGCCGCTGGCGTTCCGGGTGATCCGGGGGACCGACGCGCGCACGCTCGGCCTGCCCAACGCCGCGCCCGACGCCGAGTACCTCCGGATCGACCTGGCGCGACCCGTACCCGTTGGTGGCGAGCAGCGGATCCGCATCGACAAGACCTACAAGGATCCGGCGTCCTACCGGCGCGACGGCGCCGACATCGTCTTCTCGCGGTCGCTCGGCATCCGACGCAACAAGGTCGTCCTGCCGCCCGGCTACGAACTGGTGGCCTGCAACACGCCCGTCCAGGTCTTCACCGAGGAGGATGGACGGGTGGCGGTGAGCTTCGTCAACGTGCAGCCGGGGCAGGTCGCGCTCGAGGTGCGGGCGCGTCCGTCGTCTGCGCTGGCCACGCCTGCGGCACCGCGGACTGCAGCCGTCCCGCCCGTGGCGGATGCCGTCGCCCCGACCAGCACGCGCGCGCCCACGCTCGAGGCGTCCGCGTCCGCGCGGGTGTCCGATCGGGCGTTCCAGGATCGCGAGATCACGTACTGGCTGCAGCCGCCGGAGACGCATGCGTTCGACATCTCGCACGACTACACCGAGACCCGGCCCGGCACCGATCGCTACGTCAACATCGTGCGCGGTGGCAGCCGCGCGTCGAATCCGGGCGCCACGGTGCTCGACACGGGGGCCGTGCTGCCTGTGGAGACGCTGCGTGGCGAGGCCATCACGAAGGCGGGCGTGGACATCGGTGGGGCGGTGTCGGCCGAGAGTGAGGTCGTGCTGATCCGGTTTCCGGCCGTCAAGGCCGGGCAGAGCACGCGGCTGCGCATCACCGAGACGTACACCGACCCGTCACGCTATGGCCTGGTCGACGGCGTGCTCGTGTGGCGGCGGGCCTTCGGTCGACCGCGCAACGTGGTGGTGCTGCCCGAGGGGTGGGCGCTGACGGCCAACGCCGTGCCCGCGACCATCGACCGCGACGAGCGCGGTCGCGTGCGGCTGACCTACGTCAACCCGCGCACCGACGAGATCGATGTGCTGATTCGCGCGCGCTCGGCGGGCGTGACGCCTCGCTGACCTGTCCCGCCGTAGCCTCGGCGGAGGCGGAGTGCGCGGGCCCGCTCTAGTCGCGTTCGACGCGGGTGACCTGATTGAGCAGGATGTGCAGCTTGACGCGATCGCCGGCGTGCAGCCCGGCGTCGACGTCCTCGCCGCCGACACGTGCCACCTGCGGGATCAGATCTTCGTCGTCGGCCTTGACGTAGTGGACGTCGTAGAAGATCTGCCCGTGGATGCTGACGGGCTGCAGTTTCGTGAGGACGCCGACCTGGATGCCACGCAGCATGTCGCTATTGTGACCTGCCCATGAGGAGCATGAGCAAGGCCTTTTGCGCGTGGAGGCGATTCTCGGCCTGATCGAAGATGATCGACGACGGGCCGTCCATCACCTCGTCGGTGGCCTCTTCGCCCCGGTGGGCCGGCAGGCAGTGCATGAACACGGCGTCGCCGGCCGCCTGCATGAGCGCCTCGTTGACCTGGAACGGTGCGAAGACCTTGCGGCGCTGCTGGGCCTCGGCTTCCTGCCCCATCGACGTCCACGCGTCCGTATACACCGCGGAGGCGCCCGTTACTGCCGCCTTCGGATCGCGCATGACCTCCAGCGTGGCGCCCTGTCGGGCCACACCGCGCAACTGGGCGGCAATCTCGTCGGAGAACTCGTAGCCGACCGGCGTGGCCAGCCGCACGTGCATGCCGAGCATCAGCGCCCCCTGCGCCAGCGACGCGGCGACGTTGTTGCCGTCCCCGACGAAGGCCACCGTCAGCCCCTGCACCTCACCGAACTGCTCGCGCAGCGTCAGGAGATCGGCCAGGGCCTGGCACGGGTGCTCCTCGTCGGTCAGCGCGTTCACCACGTGCAGGCGCGGGGCGGCGGTCGCGAACTCGACCAGCCGATCCTGCGCGAAGGTGCGGATGACGACGCCGGACACCCAGCGCTCGAGGTTGCGGGCGACGTCGGCAATCGGTTCGCGTTCGCCCATCGCCACGTCCTGCGGCGGCGCGATCACGTCGCCCCCCAGCTCGCGGACGGCGATCTCGAACGTGCAGCGCGTGCGCAGCGACGGCTTCTCGAACAGCAGGGCGACATGCTGGCCTGCCAGCGCGGTGGCGCCGTAGCTGCGCACGCCGCGGGCCCGTTCCTTCTTCAAGGCGAGGCCGGCCGTCAGCACGTCGGCCAACTCCGCGGGCGAGAGATCGAGCAGCGAGACGAAGTGCTGCGTCCGCAGGCTGCGGGACGCGGCGGGCGTACGGACGGTGCGCGTGGCTCTCGATGGCATGGGGAGAATCTCGACGGTAGCGGGAATCGGGAATCGGGAACCGGTCGTGTCCGCGGCGACTCACGACGATGCCGTGAAGGCCCAAGGCCCAGGGCCCAAGGCCCAAGGCTACGTCCGGTACTCGGCGTTGATCTGGACGTATTCCTTGCTCAGGTCACACGTCCACATCGTGGCCTCGTCGGACCCACCGGTGCCGAGATCGACGCTGACGCTGATGTCCTTCGCCTTGAGGTACGCGGCGGCTTGCGGCGCGCGTTCGTCGAAGGGACGCCCACCCTCGAACAGGACGATGTCGCCGATCCGCACGGCGGCGTTCTGCAGGTCGAAGTCCACCCCGGCCCGCCCGGCCACGGCCACGAGGCGTCCCCAGTTCGGGTCGCCGCCGTGAATCGCCGTCTTCACCAGCAGCGAGTTGGCGATGGCGCGTGCCGCCTGCTTGGCTTCGTCGTAGGTGCGGGCGCCGGTGACCTGCACGGTGACCAGCTTGGTGGCGCCCTCGCCGCCGCGCACGATCTCGGTGGCCAGGAAGCGGCACACCTCGTACAGCGCGTCGGAGAGCAGCGGCAGGTCGTCCTCGCCGATCGTCACGCCGCTGGCGCCGTTGGCGAGCAGGGCGACGCAATCGTTGGTCGAGCACTCGCCATCGACGGTGATGGCATTGAAGGTGTGCTCGGTCACTTCCGACAGCGCGCGCTGCAGCAGGGCCGGGGCGACGGCCGCATCACACGTCAGCACCCCGAGCATGGTCGCCATGCGGGGTTCGATCATGCCCGAGCCCTTGCAGATGCCGCCGATGCGGAAGGTGCCGCGCGGCGTGGTGACCTCGACCGCGCGCTCCTTCGGAAACGGGTCGGTCGTCATGATGGCGCGCGCGCACAGCATGTGGGCGTCCACCGACAGGGCATCGGCCGCGGTGATGATGCCCTGCGTCACCGTGCGGGGATCGAGCTGCACGCCGATCACGCCGGTCGACATCACGAGCACTTCCTCGAGGTCGCAGTCGACGGCGCGGGCCGTCTCGGCCGCCATCAGGTGCGCCACCTGGCGTCCCTGATCGCCCGTGCAGGCGTTGGCGCAGCCCGAGTTGACGACCACCGCCCGCGCATGGCCCTGCGTGGCATGCAGGTGGTCGCGCGAGACGATGATCGGCGGGGCCACCGCGAGGTTCGTCGTGAAGACGGCGGCCGCCGACGCCGGCTGGTCGGAGACCAGCAGCGCGAGGTCGAGCTTCTCCGGATTGGCCTTGATGCCGCAGTGCACTCCGGCGGCGCGGAAGCCGGCCGGTGCGGTGATGCCACCTTCAATGGTCGTGATCATCGATGCAGGACGAGGACGGACGAATCGGCGCTGCGCGGTTGCGCGGCGCGTCGGCTGTGGCGCACGGCCGTCATGCTGCCGATCTGCGTGCCGCGGAGCGGCAGCGCGACGGCGTACTGGCCGCACGTGCGGAACTTCGGGCACCCGACGCAATCGGTGGCGATCTTCTCGGGCAGCCAGGTGTGCGGGACGATGGTGAAGCCGAGGCGGACGAAGTGGGTGGGCTCGTGCGTGAAGGCGCAGAGCGTGCCGAACTGCTCGCGGCGCGCCGTCGCCCCGAGCGACTCGATCAGGGCCGGGCCGAGCTTGCGGCCGCGATGGGCGGCGTCGATGACCAGCGAGCGCACCTCGGCGACCGTGCCGCTCAGCGGCGCGAGTTCGGCGCAGCCGACCAGGGCGCCCTCGGTCATGATCACGAGGAATCGCCCGGCGTGCGTCCGCAGATCCTCGAGCGTGCGCGGCAGCAGGTGGCCGGCTTCCATGTTGGCCGTGATCAGGGCGTGCATCGCCGGCGCCTGCTCTGGCGTGCCGCGTTCGATCGTGTACCCGGCCGGGAGTTCCCGGGCGCGTGGCACGTCGATGGGGGCGAGGATGGACACGGTCACGCTCCTTGCACCGCCGTCAGCGCGGCATCGAGGCGCGACAGCGCCTCCGCGATCTCGGCTTCACTGATGATGTAGGGCGGCAGCATGCGCACCACGCGCTCTGCCGTGCGGTTGACGATCAGTCCGCGCTCGAGGGCGGCGGGCACCACCGGTGCCGCGTCGCGATCCAGCACGAGGCCCTGCATCAGGCCGGCGCCACGGACGTCGACGACCATCGCGTGCCGGCTGGCCAGTTCCCTGAGGCCGGCGGCGAAGATCGGCCCGACCCGGCGCACGTGCTCCAGCAACCCGTGCTCCAGGGTGTCCATGACGGCCAGCGCGGCGCGACAGGCCAGCGGGTTGCCGCCGTAGGTCGTGCCGTGGTCGCCGGCGCTGATGTTGGCCGCGACCCGCTCGGACACCAGCACCGCCCCGATCGGCACCCCGGCACCGAGCGCCTTGCCCACCGAGATCAGGTCGGGGCAGAGCCCGAGCGCCTCGAAGTGGAACAGGTGGCCGGTGCGGCCGAGCCCCGACTGCACCTCGTCGGCGATGTAGAGCGCGCCGGTCGATCCGCAGGCCTTGTTGATCGCCGCGACAATCTGCGGCGGCAGCGGACGCACGCCACCCTCTCCCTGAATGGGTTCGGCGAGGATGGCCGCCGTCTGCTCGCTGACCGCCGAGAGCAGGTCGTCGGGATCGTCGTTGGAGACGAAGCGCACCTCGGGCACGAGGGGGCCGAACGGCGTGCGGTAGTGCTCATCCCACGTCGTCGACAGCGCGCCCATGGTGCGGCCCGAGAAGCCGCGCTCGAAGGCGATGAACTGCGGCCGCGGCGTGCCGGCCGTGTACCAGAAGCGGCGGGCGAACTTGAGGCAGCCCTCGACGGCTTCCGCGCCACTGTTGCAGAAGAACGCGCGTTCGAGGCCGGACGCCCGGGTGAGCTTCTCGGCCAGCGGGCCCTGCCACGGATGGAAGAACAGGTTGGACGTGTGGACCAGTTCGCCGACCTGCTCGCGCACGGCCGCCACCAGCGCGGGATGGCCATGGCCGAGGACGTTCACGCCGATCCCCGACAGCAGGTCCAGGTAGCGCCTGCCATCGTCGCCGATCAGCCACACGCCCTCGCCGCGGACCAACACCACCGGCTGGCGCTTGTACGTCTGCAGGACGTGCGCGGCCTCGACGGCCTGGACGGTGGTGGCGGGTGTCTCGGTGGCGGTGGACATCACGGGCTCCTTCAATTTCACAATTTCACAATTTCACGATGTCAGAATTTCAGAATCGCACGGCCGGCACGGCCAGCACGGCCCCACGTCGAGCCCTGGCGACGCCAATGAAATTCTGAAATTCTGAAACTCTGCAATTTTCTCAGTCGAGCCGCGTGCCGCGTCGCGCGAGCATGGCCTCGACGGACCGGCCATCGACGATCGTCACTCGTGTGACGCCGCGTGCGCGCGCCGTGGTGGCGGCGCGCAGCTTGGCGACCATGCCTGCCGACGCCGTGCCGTCCTGCATCAACCCGTCGGCCTCGCGCGGCGTCAGGGCCGGGATTGTGGCACCTGCGCCGTCGAGCACACCGGCGGTGCCGCCGACCAGCAGCAGCTCGCTGGCGCCGATGCCCGCCGCGACATGCGCGGCGAGCGTGTCGGCGTTGACGTTGAGCACCCCCGCCTCGTCGGACATGCCGAGGCTCGCGATGACCGGTACATAGCCGCCCGCCAGCAGGTGCGACACCACGCCGAGATCGGCGCCGGGCTCCGGCTCGCCGACCAGGCCCAGGTCGACCTCGGCTCCGGCCGCCGTGACATGCGCCGCCGCTCGCCTCGATCGCGCCAGCGCCGCATCGACGCCCGTCAGGCCGACCGCCTGGAGGCCGAGTCCGACCAGATGCGCCACCAGCCGCGTATTGATCGTCCCGCCCAGCACGGCCACGACGGCCTCGAGCGTGGCGGCGTCGGTGATGCGCAGGCCGTCGACCGCCTGCTTCGGCACACCACGTCGCGCCAGCTCGGCATCGATCTCGCGCCCGCCCCCGTGCACGACGACGAGCGGTCCCTCGGCGGCCAGGGCCGAGAGCGCCTCACCGACGGCGTCGAGGCGCGCCTGCGTCTCCACCAGCTCGCCGCCGAACTTCACCACGACGGGCCCCTGGGTCACAGCAACCCCTCGTGCTCGGGGAAGCCGCAGAGCAGATTGAAGTGCTGCAGGGCCTGGCCGGCCGCGCCCTTCAGCAGGTTGTCGAGCACCGCGACCACGATCAGGCGTCCCGAGGCCTCGTCGACCTTCCAGCCGATGTCGCAGAAGTTGGTGTGGGCGACGTGCTTGATCTCGGGCAACCGATCGCCCGTCAGCCGCACGAAGAACGCCTGCGCGTACGCCTCGGCCATCGTGCTGGCGACCTGATCGGCGGTCACTCCAGGCGCGAGCCGCGCATACACCGTGGCGAGAATCCCGCGATCGAGCGGCACGAGGTGCGGCGTGAACGTCACCGGCAGTCCGAGGCACTGCTCCATCTCGGGGGTGTGTCGATGCCCGAACAAACCGTAGGCGGCCACACTGCCGTGGTTCTCGGAGAAATGCGTCCGCTCGCTCGCGCCCTTGCCGGCGCCCGAGATGCCCGACTTGGCGTCGACGATCACGTCGCCCTGCAGCAACCCGGCCCGGGTCAGCGGCAGCAGCGACAGCGTCGCGGCGGTCGGATAGCACCCGGGACACGAGATCAGCCGGGCGGCCGGCACCGCGCTGGCGACGACCTCCGGCAGGCCATACAGCGTGCCGTCAGGCAGCGGGTCTGGCGTGGCGGGGTAGAACGTCGCGCGGAGCGCGGCGTCCGTGAGGCGAAAGGCCCCCGAGAGGTCGATCACGCGGTGGCCGCGCGCCAGCAACTCGACGGCGCTCGTGGCGGCAAACGCCTCGGGCGTGCTCAGGAAGACGACGTCGCAGCCCGCGAGGGCGTCCGGGCTGTAGGCCGTGATGGCGCCATCCCAGAGACGCGCGAGCCCCGGCAGGGTCCGCGGCTGGTCGGACGCACTCGATCCGAGGGCCACCTTGAGGTCCGCGAAGGGGTGCCGGGCCAGCAGCCGGACGAGCTCCTGCCCGCCGTAGCCCGTGGCCCCGACCACCCCCACCCCGATGCGTTGTTGCTGTCCCTCAGTCATGTGAATAGTTATGCAAGAGAACGCCAAGTATGCAGGTGTTGCCCAGCCAGTGCAAGCGGAAAATATTGCTATCTTTTCGCGAACGTGCTGGTGCTACACTGCATACACCTGCATAACGATGAAGGGAACCCGCCAGGGCGTCATCCTTGACGTCATCCAACGTGAGAGCATCTCGAGCCAGGAGATGCTGAGGCAGCGTCTCCACGCCGAGGGGGTGGACGTGACGCAGGCCACGCTGTCGCGCGACCTCAAGGAACTCGGGGTGGTCAAGCGGGCCGGTGATGGCGCGTATCAGCGCCTGGCATCAGGCCCCCAGACCACGGGGGACACGCTCGCCACCTTGCAGCGGACGACGGCCGAGTTCCTGACCCGGGCGGAGCGGTCCGAGCAGCTGGTGGTCCTGCGGACCGACTCCGGCCAGGCGGCGCTCCTCGCGATCGCCATCGACCGCGCGGCGCTGGTCGAGGTGCTCGGCACGGTGGCGGGCGACGACACGATCTTGGTGATTTGCCGGGACGCCGAGGCGGCACGGTCGCTGGTGCAGCGACTGGAGGGCTGGCGGTCCGGAACACTCCTGCGCATGCCTGCGCTCGCACGATAAGGACGCTCACGACAGATGTCACAGCAACGGGTGGTGCTCGCCCATGCCGGCGATGCCGCCACGCTCTGCGCGATCCCCTGGCTGTCGCGCCAGGCCGAGGTCGTCACGGTCACGGTGGATGTCGGGCAGGGCGAGAGCCTGCTGGCGGTGCGCGAACGAGCGCTCGAGGCGGGCGCCGTGCGCGCGCATGTACTCGACGCGCGTGAGACGTTTGCCCAGGACGTGGTGCTGCCGGCGCTGCGGGCCGGGGCCATCGGCTTCGATGGGGATCCGCATGCCGCCATCCTGGCGTTGCCGTGCGTGGCGTCCCAGATCGCGACGGTCGCGGCCATGGAGCAGGCCGACGCGCTCGCGCACGGGGGCAGGGGGCAGGCCGCGGCGCGCATGACCCGTCTGCTCGAGGCCGTGTCGAGCATTCCGGTGCGGCCGAGCGTCGAGGTGGAGATGCCGGCCGAGGCGCACGCCGCCGCGATGGCGGCGCTGCAACTCGACGGGGAGGCCTCCGCCGGCGTGCGCGCCACGCTGTGGGGACGCTCGCTGTCGGTCGGCCGCGCGCTCGACGGTCCGCTCGACGAGGCCCGCTTCACGCAGACGCGCGCGGTCACCCGCGGGCCGGACACACCGGCCACGCTGGATCTCGGGTTCGTCGGCGGCACGCCGCTGCGGGTCAACGGCGTGGCCATGCCGCTCGTGGAACTTCTGAGCAGCCTCGACACGATCGCCGCCGCGCACGGCGTCGGACGCATCGACGTGCTGGTGCCCGAAGGGGCCGGTGTGCGGCGTGAAGTAGCCGAGGCGCCCGCCGCGACGGTCCTGCAGATCGCCATGCGCGAACTCGAAGCGCTGCAGCTGCCCTGGTCACTCCGCACGCTTCGTCGTCGTCTCGCCGAGAGCTACGTCGATCTGCTGCGGACGGGCGACTGGCACGGGCTCACGCGCAGGTCCATCGACGCCCTCGCCGATCGCGCGCTGGCCGACGCCACCGCGACGATCCGGCTCCGCCTCTTCAAGGGTGGCGTCAGTGTCGTCGGGCGCACCGCCTCCTGATCGCCTCCTTCAATTTCACATTTCAAATTTCAAATTTCATGTCCAACCTCTGGTCCGGTCGTTTCGCCAATGCCCCCGATCAGGACGTCTTCGCCTTCGGCGCGTCCTTTGCGTTCGACCGTCGTCTGTTCGAAGACGACGTGGAGGGCAGTCGGGCGTGGTCCGAAGCGTTGCTGCGCGCCGGCGTGCTGTCGGGCGACGAGCAGCAGGCGCTCGATCGCGCGCTCACGGATCTGCGTGAGGCGGCCGCGGCCGACCCGTCCTTCGTCTCGGGCGACGACGAGGACGTGCATTCGTTCGTCGAGCGCCAGCTCGTCGAGCGTGTCGGCGCCACTGGCAAGCGGTTGCATACGGGTCGCTCGCGCAACGAGCAGGTGGCGCTGGATCTCCGCCTCTATCTGCGTCGCCGGATTCGCGTCATCCAGGCGCAGTTGCGCGACCTCGTGGCCGCCCTGTGCGTGCGGGCCGCGGAGGCCGGCGAGGCGCCGCTGCCCGCGTACACGCATCTGCGTCGGGCCCAGCCCGTGCTCGAGGCGCACTACTGGCTCGCGCATGCGGCCGCGTTCCGCCGTGCCTGCGAGCGCTTCGACGCGGTGTACGCCGAGGCCGACGCCCTGCCGCTGGGCTCGGGGGCCATCGCCGGCAACTCGTTCCCGATCGACGTCGAGTTCCTCCGCGTCAGGCTCGGCTTCTCGCGGATCGTCGTCAACAGCATGGACACGGTGGCCGATCGCGACTTCGTGTCGAGCTTCCTCCACGCGTGCGCGCTGGTGATGATTCACGTCAGCCGGCTGGCCGAGGATGTCATCATCTACGGGTCCGAGGAGTTCGGCTTCTTCGAGCTCGACGACTCGGTGACCACCGGCAGCAGCCTGATGCCGCAGAAGAAGAACCCCGACCCCATGGAACTCGTACGTGGGAAGACGGGCCGCGTCATCGGCCGCCACACGGGCTGGCTGGTGACGATGAAGGGCCTGCCGAGCGGCTACAACAAGGATCTGCAGGAAGACAAGGAGGCGGTCTTCGACACCGAGGACACGGTGGCGGGCAGCCTCATGTCGTGCGACGCGGTCGTCCGCACGCTGCGCGTCCGTCGCGACGTGACGCAGCGTGCCGCCGGGGGCTTCATGCTCGCGACCGATGTCGCGGACTACCTCGTGCGCAAGGGGCTGCCGTTCCGCGATGCCCACGAACTGGTCGGTGGGATGGTGCGCACCCTGCTCGAGGAGCGGCAGGCGATCGAGTCACTGACCCCTGACCAATGGCGGCGGTTCTCACCGCTGTTCGACGACGATGTGGTGGAGGCCATCACGCCCCTGGCCTCCATTCGGGCGCGGCAGACGCCGCAGAGCACCGCGCCGGTCGCGGTGGCGGCGCGCCTGACGGAGATGCAGCACTGGATCGGTCCGCGAGGATGATGTGCTAGTATCCGGTGACCTCCTTTCCGTTGGGTCTGTCGCGGATTTCCCGACCCGCCTGGGACGTACTTCCGGGAGCTGTTGATGCAAGAGCGCCGGCTTCGGCTGGGTGAAGTGCTGGACGATTACTGTCCACGCGAGAAACGTCTTTCAAATCATGTGATCGTCGCGCTGGTCGGCGACGAGGTCCGCACCACCCGGTGCTCGACCTGCGATTTCGAACACGTCTACAAGGAAGGCAAGGTGCCGGCCCGTCGCAAGAAGGCCGATCCGCAAGCCGTCCTCTACAAGACCGTGCTCGAGAACATCACGGGTCGTGATGCCGAGACGGGCGCCTCGCTGCAGGCCGACGCCGACGCGGAGACGCCTGTGCCCGCGGTCGCCGCCGTCGTGCCGGCCGCCCCGCGGCTG
>NZ_JALHPM010000054.1:0-35545 GCF_022842525.1 Luteitalea sp. | reverse complement strand
CGGGGGCCCCAGGCGGGGCCGCCCCACCCGCGGCCGCGGCGCAACCGGGCGCCCCGGGCGGCAGGCGTCCGCCCACGCCCGAGGAACTGGCCTCGCGCGAGCGGTACTCGACCGCCATCAAGACCTGGCGGTTGTCGCAGTCGATGGACAGGTTCAAGGCGTTGCGCAAGATGTACAACGACGCCGGCGTCACCATCTATGCCACCAAGATGCTCTCGACGAACATGTCGGACGAGGAACTCGAGTACACGTTCAGCGTGGCAGAAGCCCTCGGCGCGTCACACACGACGCTCGAACTGCCCACCGACGCCGCGGCGCTGAAGCGACTCGGCGACTGGGCGGTGAAGAAGAAGGTCTATGTGGGCTATCACACGCACCTGCAAGGGACGCTGACGGCCTTCGACGAGGCCTTCGCCATCTCCAAAGGCAACCAGGCCAACATCGATTTCGGTCACTACGTGGCCGCCAGCAGCGGCGACCCCGTCGTCTTCCTCGAGAAGTTCCACGACCGCATCTGCAGCTTCCATCTCAAGGATCGCAAGTCGAAGGAAAACGGCGGCGCCAACGTGCCCTGGGGCCAGGGCGACACGCCGATCGGCCGCATCCTGCAGTCCGTGCGCACGCACGGCTACACCTTCCCCGCCACCATCGAGATGGAATACGACGTGCCCGCCGGGTCGACCCCGGTGGCCGAAGTCCGCACCTGCGTCGAGTTCTGCAAGCGCGTCCTGGCCTAGGGCCTGAGCGGAGCCGAACGATGTCGGAACGCAAGTACCGTCAGCACGGCTACCAGGACGACGACCGCGATCGGGCGCGCCAGCCGGATCGCGATCGTCGCCCGCCGCAGGAACCGGGGGCGCCCGCCGCGACCCGGCGGCTGTCCTCGGAAGGCGCCCGCAACCCGAACCTCATGGGCTTCCACGAGGTGGTCAAGTGCGCCGGCTGCGGCGCGCCGGTCGAGCCGGACATTCTCTCGCGCAGCACCTGTGCACGCTGCGGCCAGGCCCTGCATGCCTGCGCCCAGTGCGCCCACTTCAACACGAGCGCGACGTTCGAATGCACGCGGACGATTCCCGCGCGCATCTCGCCGAAGGACGCCGCCAACGACTGCACCCTGTTTGCCGTCCGTGCGTCGTGGGAACGCGAGACCTCGTCGAAAGTGGCGCCCTCGGGCGTGTCGAGCGCACAGAAGGCCTTCGACGACCTGTTCAAACTCTGAACACCTGGGCATGGTCGGTGCTCCCTCAGGTCGGCCTGCGTGGCGGCGACGGGGGGATGCGCCCGACGTCCGACTGGCACGCGGTTTGCTCGTCAATGGGCGACCATGGAGACCGCGCGCCTTGCAGCTTCACCGGAACACGGCCCCGCGGCGAACCTGGCACGGGCGCTCGCGGTCCTGCCGATCGCGCTGACGCTCCTGCCGCTCTTCAGGACAGGACGGGGCTGGGTGCGCATCTGGGATTTCCCGCGCGCACAGATCACGGCGCTGGGCCTCGTGGGCCAGGCCGCGATGCAGCGATGGGGCACGACGAGCCAGACCGACCGCGCGCTCACGGCCGTGCTTGGCGCCGCCCTGGTGTACCAGGCCGCGAAGATGGCCCCCTACACCCCGCTCTATCCCCGCCAGGTCCCGACGGCCCACGACGTGCCCCCGGAGCGCTGCCTGCGGCTCTTCATGGCCAATGTGCTGCAGGAGAATCGCCGCGCCGATCTCGTGCTGCGCGAGATCCGGGCGGCGGATCCCGACATCGTGTGCCTGGTGGAGACCGACGCGTGGTGGGCCGATCAGCTGGACGTCCTCGAAGCGGACTACCCCTGCATCACGCGCTGCCCCCTCGAGAACCACTACGGCATGCTGCTCTTCTCACGCCTGCCGATCGTGGAGTGCGACGTCCGCTGCCTGGTCACCGAGGACGTGCCCTCGATGCGCGCCGTGGTCCGTCTGCGGTCGGGCGACCAGGTGCTGCTCTACGCCGTGCATCCCCCGCCGCCGCTGCCGGACAGCCCCAGTTACGGACGCGACGCCGAACTCGTGCTCATCGGCAAGGAGATCGCCGAGCACGGGCGTCCGTCGATCGTCGTCGGCGATCTCAACGACGTGGCGTGGTCGTATACGGCGACGCTGTTCAAGCGGGTCAGTCACATGGTCGACCCGCGCGTCGGCCGGGGCATGTTCAGCACCTTCGACGCCAACCATGCGCTGGCGCGCTACCCGCTGGATCACGTGTTCCACACCCGGCACTTCACGCTCCGCGAGTTGCGGGTGCTGCAGCACACCGGGTCGGACCACTTCCCCATCCTGACGGAACTGGCGTACACCCCGGAGCGGAAGCCAGAGATCGAGAAACCGACGCCCACCGAGACCGACCTGAACCACGCCGACGAGATCGTGGAGGAGGCGCGCGAGGCGGAGCCCTACGTGGACGACGAGGGCAAGGGCCGCGCGACACGCACGCCGACGTGAGCGGGACGTCCGGGCCCCTGCGACCACCTCAGGGCACCGGCGCCGCCACCTTCGGACGCGCCTTGGCCAGCGCCTCGTCGAGCATCGCCATCAGCGCCGCACGGTCGTACGTGTACGCGTGGCCCTCGTTCAGCTGCACCAGTTCCTCGATGGCTTTCCGGATCGTGATCTCGCCCTCGCGCGCCGTGGGCACCGTCATGTACCGCCGCTTCGGCGTCGCTTCAGACAGCGCCTGCGCGACCGACGCCGCGACCTCGTCGGGTGGCTTGTACTGGGAGCGGTCGCCTGCTTTGGCGTCGCCGCCGGCTCGTGCCACAGCGGTGCGCATGATCTCGGAATCGTAGTTGCCCGGTTCGACAACGATGACCGACACGCCGAGCGGCGCCATCTGCAGCGCCAGCGAATCGGTGAACGCCTCCACCGCGTGCTTGCTCATGCTGTACACGCCAAGCGTGGCACCGGAGAGAATGCCCGAGATCGAGCCGATGGTGACGATGCGGCCCTGCTCGGCGACGACCAGCGGCGCAAACGCCTTGCTGATGCGCCACGGCCCGTAGGCGTTGATGTTCATCACGTACTGCATGTCTTCTTCCGTCGTGTCCGTCAGGGGACCACTGACGGCGACACCGGCGTTGTTGACGATGCCGTACAGCCCGCGACCGGCCTTCGTGACGGTCGCCACGGCGTCGGCGATGTCGGTCGCGCTGGTGACGTCGATCCTGATGGCCTGGACGTTCGGGATCGTGCCGAGCGCCTGGAGGTCCTGCGGCTTGCGAGCCCCCGCGTAGACGAAGTACCCGTCGGCCGCCAGCCGCTCGGTGATCTTCCGCCCGATGCCCGTACTCGCGCCGGTGACGAGCACGGCCTTGCGCGTGGCGCCGGATGACGCGGCAGGGGCCTGCGCAGGCCCCTGCGCCTGGACGGACGCGACGCCCATGGCGAGGAGCCACGCGATCGCAATGGTTCGCATCAGTCTCATCAGTTGTTCTCCAGGCGGGCATTGTACGCCTGCGCCCGTATCATCTGAACGCCTTCGGTGGGTAGGGCCGGCTCTCCGAGCCGGCCGTCACCGTGAGAACCTGTGGAGACTCCCCTCATGTGCACGCCCGCGTCGCGTCGTCCGTCTCTCCGTCCGAGCCAGTTGCTGGTCGCCGGCCTGGTCGTGATCGCCGCCGCCACGATGAGGGCGGAACAGGTCCGCCCCGACGCCGCCGCACTCAATCCCGCGACTACCGGCGGCTTCTCGCCGCGCGACACGCCGTTGACCCTCGGCGCCGCGGCGTACGCCAAGATCCTGTGCTCGGCCGTCTTCGTCTCCGGTCGCGACGAAGCGGAGGCGCGCCTCAACAGCGCCTTCTTCCTGACGCCCGAGGCGGAACGCCCGCACATCACCACCACGATCGATCGCGAGCGGAAGATCGTCCGAGCCACCGTCCGAGGGGTCGTCACGCGATCGGCCGGCTTCTACGGCGACCAGGGCTGCGTCATCCATCCTGAAGGCACCGACTCCGTCCTCTTCACGCCCATGCCGGTCAAGACCACGCTGCCGGACGCGAAGAGCCAGCCCTGGCCGATGGGCGACAGGGTGGTGGAGGCGCCGTGGCCCGCCGATCTCGACAGGCGCGGCGTCGACGCGGCGATGGACCTCGCCTTCTCCGACCCCGAGGCCCTGACCGCCGGCATGCTCGTCCTGCACAAGGGCCGCATCGTCGCCGAGCGGTATGCCCTGGGTGCCACGGCGGACACGCAGCTCGAGAGCTGGTCGATGGGCAAGAGCCTCACGGCGACGCTGGTAGGCCTGCTGATCCAGCAGGGCGCGTTGACGATCGACGCACCCGCGCCCGTCCCGTCGTGGCAGGCGCCGACCGATCCGCGACGCGCCATCACCCTCAGCCACCTGTTGCGGATGAGCAGCGGCCTGCACTGCACGTCGCCCGGGGATCCGGACTTCGCGCCGGAGCGCGATGGGTACCCCGCGCACGCGCTGGTCTATTCCGGGGCCATCGACGTCTTCCGGTTCTCGACGAGTCGCCCGCTGCAGTTCCCCCCAGGCACCGAGGGACGCTACCGCAACTGCGATCCGCTCACGCTCGGCGCCATCGTGCGGCAGGTGGTGGAGTCGCGCGGCGAGACCTACCTCACCTGGCCGCAGCGCGCCCTGTTCGATCGGATCGGCATCCGCCGGCAGGTGCTCGAACCGGATCCGTACGGCAACTTCATCCTCAGCGGGTTCGACTACGGCACCGTGCGCAACTGGGCGCGGCTCGGCCTGCTCTACGCGCAGGACGGCATGTGGCAGGGCACGCGGCTGTTGCCCGAGGGATTCGCCACCTTCGTCCGCACGCCGGCACCCGGCTGGGCCACGCCACGCTACGGCGGCCTCTTCTGGGTGAACGGCACGCAGGAACTCGACGCCCCACCGGATGCCTTCTGGATGGCCGGCGCGGGCGGCCAGCGCGTGATCATCATCCCGTCACGTGACCTCGTGATCGTCCGCCTCGGCCACATGCGCGGTGACACGACCGGCATGAAGCTGCTCGACAAGGCCGTGCGGGGGCTCGTGGACGCCGTACGCATGCCGCCGGGCCGGTGAACAGCACCCCGCGCGTGAGAGTACTCAGCGCACGGCGGTGCCGTCCCACGTCACGCGTCGCTTCTCACGCAGCGCGATGTTGGCCAGGTGCGACGTTCGCGCCGCCATGTGGCCCGTGCGGATGTCGGCCGTGGGCGTCTTTCGGCTGCGCATGCAATCCACCCAGTTCTGCAGGTGCGCGATCGTGCCGTCGGCGCCGCCGCGCACGTAGATCTCCGGCTCCGGTGCGTGCGTGCCAGGCGCGTACGGCGCGTCGTTGCGATACACGGCCAGACGGCGCCTGTCGATCTTCATCGTCGCCTCGGTCCCCCGGAACTCGAGCCCGCCATCGTCGGTGCGGCTGTTGAACGAGCCGATGTAGGTGGTCGAGAAGTCCTTGGGAAACTCCAGCGACGCGGTGCACGTGTCTGGGGCGTCCCACGATCGCCGGAGGTGATTCGCGCCGGTCGCGAGCGCGGACCGCGGCGCCTCGACCTCCATGTACCAGTGGACGACATCGATCCAGTGCGTCAGGAGGTCTGTGAACCCGCCGCCGCCGTAGTCCCAGAAGTGCCGCCACTGGAGCAGGCGCTCCGGGTCGAACGGGCGGGCGGGCGCGGGCCCGAGCCAGGCCTTCCAGTCGAGGCCCGCCGTGTCAACCGTGGCGCTGGCGATCGATCCGGGCTGTTGGTACCAGTACGTGTGCACGAACGTCGTCTGCCCCAGGCGACCCGAGTCCAGCAGTTCCTTCCCGAGCGTGAAGTGACTCCAGCTGCGCTGCTGCGTGCCGGTCTGTACGACCTGCCTGGAGGCCTCCACGGCCTGCACCATCGCCTCGCCCTCCTCGATGGTGCGCGAGATCGGCTTCTCGACGTAGACGTCCTTGCCGGCCTTCACCGCGTCGATGGTCATCGTGCGATGCCAGTGATCGGGCGCCCCGATGAGCACCGCGTCGATCGCCGGGTCGTCGAGCATGCGCCGATAGTCGGCCACGTGCGCCGCTGCCGGCGCGTGTTCCTTCGCCCGCGCGAGGCTGGGTCCGTAGACGTCGCACAGCGTCGTCAGTTCGACGCCGCGTATCGCCTTGAGCTGGCCCATCAGCCCACGCGCACGCCCCCCGGTACCGATGACGCCGATACGGATGCGGTCGTTGGCACCCTGCGTGGACGCGGCGGCAAGGCGAGTGCCGAGCGCGAGCCCGGACGCGGCCGTCAGGAACGTACGACGAGTCGGTTGCATCGAGCCTCCTGTGTGGGGGCGATTGTACAGGCGCGGCCCCGCCCCGGACACGCCCGAGGACCAGGCGTAGACTGGCGACATGCGGAGCCCCCAGCGGATCGTGTGCGCGGCGGCGGCCCTTCTGGCCGTGCCACTGACTGGTCGAGCGCTGACGCCTGACGATCTCCAGCCAGTCGCTGCGCTGGCGACGCCGGCTGCCCGGTCGGGCACGCTGGAGCCGGCCTTCGAGGCGCTCTTCGACGGCACCTCCTTCGCCGGCTGGGACGGCGACACCGCCCGCACCTGGCGTATCGTCGACAACGCGATCGTCGGCGGCAGCCTCGACGAGACAGTGCCGCACAACGAGTTCCTGGCAACGACGCGCGAGTTCGGCGACTTCGTCCTGAAGGTGCAGTTCAAGCTGCTCGGCACCGAGGGCTTGATCAACGCCGGCGTGCAAGTGCGGAGCCAGCGCGTGCCCGGGCACCACGAGATGGTCGGCTATCAGCTGGATCTCGGCGATCCGGCCTGGTGGGGCAGCCTGTACGACGAATCGCGCCGTAACCGCGTGCTTGCCCAATCGGATATGGCCGTCGTCTCGCGCGTGCTGCGGCGGGGCGACTGGAACGACTACGAGATCCGGTGCGACGGCCGGCGCATCGTCGCCGTCATCAACGGCGCGCAGACCATCGACTACACCGAACCAGACGCCGCGATGCCGCAGCGCGGACGGATTGCGCTGCAGGTGCACGGCGGCGGCAAGGCGCAGGTCTGGTACAGGCAGATCCGCGTCCGGCCGCTACCGTGATCCGTCAGGGCCTGGTCGAGCCGCCCAGCATCTGCTCGCGGGCGGCGCGGAACTCGTTACCCGGCGCCCACTCCGGCCACGTCGCCGCGTTGGCCACACGGTAGCCGACGGCCATCAGCAACCGGGCATCTTCCACGGCCCCGGTGAGGTCCCAGTCGTCCTTCACCTCGTCGGACGGGCTGTGGTAGTCGCGGCTGGTGTACTCGTCGCGCTTCTGCGTACCGTAGCTGGCGTCCTTGCCCACGTACTCGATGCCGGTGTCGGTGTAGAGCGCCGGCACGCCCTTCTTGGCGAAGTTGAAGTGATCGGAGCGGTAGTAGTACCCCTTCTCCGACTCGGGATCGGGCCGCAGCGTGCGGCCCTGCTCGGTGGCGGCCTCGCGCAGGTAGTCGTCCAGCTGCGAGGCGCCGAGCCCGACCACCGTGAGATCCTTGGTGCGGCCCCACTGGTTGATGCCGTCGATGTTGACCACCGCCACCGTCTTCTCCAGCGGGTAGATCGGATACTCGGCGTAGTAAGCCGACCCCAGCAGGCCCTGCTCCTCGGCCGTGACCAGCAGGAACAGCACCGAGCGCTTCGGCTTCGGCGTCACCTGCGTGAACGCGCGCGCGATCTCGAGCACCATCGCCGTCCCTGACGCGTTGTCGAGCGCCCCGTTGTAGATGGTGTCGCCATCGACGGGCTCGCCGACGCCGAAGTGATCCCAGTGCGCGGTGTAGACCACGTATTCGTCCTTGAGCGCGGGGTCGCTGCCCTCGAGCCTGGCCAGGACGTTCTTCGATGCCATCGTACGGATCTTCGTCGAGATGGCCATCGAGGCCGTCACCCCGAGCGGCACCGGCGTGAAGTCGCGCGACAGCGCCTTGGTCTTGAGGGCGTCGAGATCCTGCCCCGCCAGCGCCATCAGTTTCCGCGCCGCGTCGAGCGACAACCAGCCTTCCACGCTGGCGCGACTCATGTTCTTGTCGGCGGTCACCAGGTCGAGGCGTTCGCCGAGGTTGCCCTGCACGACCGAGAAGGGATAGCCGGCCGGGCCGGTCTCGTGGACGATGAGCACGCCGGCGGCGCCGCGGCGGGCGGCTTCCTCGTACTTGTAGGTCCAGCGCCCGTAGTAGGTCATGGCGCGCCCGCCGAAGACCGTGTCGTCGAGCGTCGAGGGATCCGATGCCGAGGGCACCTGTGGATCGTTGACGAGCACCACGAGCGTCTTGCCCTTGACGTCGAGGTCCTTGAAGTCGTTCCAGTCGAACTCGGGAGCCGTCACGCCGTAGCCGACGAACACCATCTCGGAATTCGCGAGACTGGCCTGGTCGGCGACGTGCTTGCTCCACGCGACGACCTCGTCCCGCCACGCGAACGTCGTCGTCTTCCCGCCGCCGGACACCGTCAGCGGACGCTGCGGCGACGGCGTGAGACCGACCAGGCGGACGTCCTGCACGTATGTGCCGTCGGTGTTGCCCGGCTGCAGCCCGAGGGCCGTGAACTGCTGTTCGAGATACGCCACCGTTCGCGTCTCGCCCTCGGTGCCGGGCTTGCGTCCCTGGAACTCGTCGGACGACAGCGCGCGGGTCTGCTCGAGCAGGCGTGCGGCGTCGATGGACGGCAGGTCGGCGATCGGCACACGCGCGACCGGGGCAGGCGCGGTCGGCGCGGGTTCGCGACTGCAGGCAGCGGCAAGGGCGACAGGCAGGAGAAGGAGCGCGGCAGCGGAACGCATGGCGTTCATCGTACCGCGGGCCCGGTCGGCGGGGCGTGTTCGAGCGTGAGCCCGACGGCCGTCCCTCGCGGGAACCCCTTCCAGTACGTATGCGTCGACTGCACACGGCCTTCGCGGTCCACGGCGTACACCGCGTCGCTTCCGGACGGGACGACGTCGAAGTACGCCTGCTTCGCCTCGTCGCCCTTCAGGTGACGATCGAAGTACGCGGTGGCGAAGTGCTGCAGGATGTTGTTCATGCGCACCGTGTCCCACACCGCGTCGGCGTGTTGCGTATAGGCGATGACGGCCCGTCCCGTCGCGCCGAGGGTCTCGGCAGGCGCCGGATGCGGCGCCGCGGCGTTGTGGTTCGCACCGACGAACGTCAGCAGGTAGCGGTCGGCGTTGACCGTCCCCTCGAACAGCGCACGCGTGCCCTTCGCGTAGCCCGACACATCGTCCACACTGCCTCCGACGAACAGCACCGGCGTGCGGATGCCGCCCAGGCCCTCGGCATCCCACATCCCGACCTGCATGCCCCACGGCCCGATGGCGATCGCGGCCTTGACGCGCGGATCGATCGACGCGCGGTAGGCCGGATGACTCGCCGCGCGTTCACGCAGCAGCCGATTGGGCGGCGCGCCTCTCATCGTCTGTGCCATCTCGCTGTAGCCGCCGCCGATGGTGTTGATCACGCCGTAGCCGCCCATCGAGTAGCCCACGAGCCCGGTGCGGGTGACGTCGACACGTCCACTCAGGAAGCTGCCCGAGCCTGGGGCGGCCAGGCGCGCCATCTCGTCGAGCACGAATCCCTGGTCGAAGGCCCGGTTGTACAGCGTGCTCGCGAAGGCCTGCTGGTCGTCGTAGGTGCTGTCCGCGTGGTCGATCGACACCACGATGAAGCCCTTGCTCGCGAGGTTCTCGCCGAGATGGCTCATCAGGTAGCGGTTGCCCGGATAGCCGTGCGACAGCAGCACCAGCGGGAACGGCCCGCCTGCGGTCGACAGCGTCGCGTCGCGCACGGCCTGGCCGCGCAGCGTCACGGCGATCGACGGGTCACGCGCCACCGTCTGGTACGTGCCACCCGGGGTCTGGCCAGGGGCAAGCGTCGCGGGATACCACACTTCCAGCACGAAGCGACGGTCGTAGCGTGCCGTCGGCTCACCCTCTTTCGTGCGCAGGATGTCCGGGCGATTGCGGTCGACGGCCGTCACCGTCCGGACGCCAATCGCGGACGAGCCGTAGGCCGCCAGTTCAGGGGCGATGGGGGTGACGACGTCGATGCGGGTCGGCTGCGCACGCGCACCGACGGCGAGGAGCAGCGTGACGGCGAGCGCGGCGGACAGGGTCGGCAATCTCTGCATCTGTCGGTGACTGGAGTGGTGCCACCATACACCAGCATGACGCACACCCGGTGTCGACACGCGCTGGTCGGATGCGCCCTGGCGATCACGAGCGCCATCACCATCGCTCCCCTGCAGGCGCAGTCGGCCCAGAATCCGTCGCCGATGTCCGCATCGATGCCGCTGGTAATCCACTTCCACGGCGCCGCATGGTTGGTCCAACAGCACATCGCCGCGTCCGCGTCGCAGGCCGCACTCGTCACGGTCACGCTCGGATCGGGGTCGGGACGCTACGCCGCACCGTTTGCAGACGCCGGCCGACTTGCGGCGCTGCTGGACGAGGCGGCGACCGCGGCCGGCACACTCACGGGACGTCGACCCACATGGTCGAGCCTGACGCTCACGTCGTGGAGTGCCGGCTACGGCGCGGTGCGCGCCATTCTCGAACAGCCGGCCCCCACGCCGCGCCTCTCGGCCATCGTGCTGCTCGACAGCCTGCACGCGTCGAACCTCGGCGAAGGCGCGACCTCTGGCCCACGCGCGACGGATCCCGCGACGGACGTCGCGGGTCTTGCAGTGTTCGCCAGCTATGCCGCGGAGGCGGCCGCTGGTCGGGCGCGGTTGTGGGTCACGCACTCTGAGGTCTATCCCGGCACCTACGCCAGCACCACGGACACCGCCAACGCCCTGCTGGCGTCGCTCGGCCTCCCCCGCCGACCGGTGCTGAAGTGGGGCCCCCTCGGCATGCAACAGCTCAGTGAGGCGCGGCGTGGCGGCCTCCACGTGCTCGGCTTCGCGGGCAACACGGCGCCGGACCACGTCGATCATCTGTACGCGCTCGGCGAGTGGCTGCGGACGTGGAAGGTCATTCGGTAGCACACTCGTCAGGATGAAACGTCCTCCCTCGCACCCGACCCTGCCATTCGAGGACACCGCTGCCGACGACCAGACACCGCTCGAGGTGACGATTCGCGTCGCGCAGCCGTCGCTGCTGGGCACGCAGGCCGCGCTCGAGACGGATGTGGTCCACGCCATCGAGGCCGCCGACTGGCGGGCGAGCCTCGACCTGCTCGCGCGGCTGCGACAGGCCGCCACGGCCGCGCAGGCCGACAGCATCGACGAGGCGGCGCCGACGCTGTCCGCGCTCGCGTCGAACGCCCCCGACTCCATCGAGCACGCCGGCACGCTGATCGGCGACATCGCAGCGAAGGCACCGACCAACGTCTGGCTGCGCCACGTGACGGCGACGCTCGTGCGGTTGGCCCTCGCGCACGACGGGACCGACGGCCTCGCCGCGAGGCTCGACGCCGGCGCCTTCCCGCATGTCTATCGCGTGATGACGGCATCGGACTCGGACCGCTCGGCGAGCGGTCCCTTCCAACATCCGGGCCAGGGCCATCTGCTGGCGCGCGCGCTGCTGCGCGACGCGCTCGTGCGTGGCCTGCCGATCTCCCTCGACGCCCTGGGCGACCGCGAGCTCGATGTCCTGGACGCGTCGGGGTTGTCGCCGGCGTGGTATCCGGTGCTGGGCGCGCAGGAGCGGCTGTGGGACGTGCCGAGGGACAGGCCATCGACCGCGGAGGTCAGCGCCGTCCTCGACACACCGGTGCCAGACGACGACAGCGCCCGCGCGCGGCTGTTCTGGCAGGCCTATCGGGCCTGGAAGGCGCAGCGACAGCCCAACGACATCGTCGCGCGCACGAGAGCCGCGATGAAACAGCTGCATCCTGAGCTGTTCGCCCGGTTGGGGTAGGGGGTGTAGGCTGGTGCGCATGCGCACCTCCCGTCGCCAGTTCGTCGCCACGTCGCTTGCCGCCTCCGCCGTTGCCGCAGCCTCCAGTCCCGACCTTCGCGCGCAGAAGGCTGCCGCACGCGAGTACTACGAACTCCGCGCGTATCGCCTCAAGCCCGGCGCGCCGACGACGGCGCTCGATGCGTACTTCGAGAAGGCCCTGTTGCCCGCGCTCCAGAAGCAGGGCATCGGTGCCGCGGGCGTGTTCACGGAACTCGAGGTGAACAAGCCGGCGCAGACGAGCGCGCCCAAGCCGGACACGCCGATCTGGGTGTTGATTCCGCACCGCACGCTCGAATCGTTCGTGCACGTCAGCGCCGACCTCAACGCCGACCCGTCGGTTCGGACGGCTGGCGCGGACTACCTGCAGGCCCCCAAGGGGTCACCCGCCTTCGACCGCATCGACAGCTGGCTCTATATCGCCTTCAAGGGACACCCGGCGATGACCGTGCCTGAGTTCGCGAAGAAGCGGGTGCCGACGCGCGTGTTCGAGATGCGCGACTACGAGAGCCACAGCGAGGTCAAGGCACTGGCCAAGATCGCGATGTTCGACGAGGGCGAGATCGAGATCATGCGCACGCTGGGCATGTCGCCGCTGTTCTTCGGCCAGGGGCTCGCGGGCCCGAACCTGCCGCACCTGCGGTACATCACGTCCGGCCCGGACCTGGCAACCCATCTGAACGCGTGGAAGACGTTCGGCCCCGATCCGCGCTGGATGAAGATGAAGGACCTGCCGCAGTACGCCGACGCGACCTCGAAGAACACCGCGCGCTTCCTGGCGCCGACGCCCTACTCCGCGATCTGATCCATCTGGGCGTGCCGCCGGACTCGACGGCACGCGTCCTGCAACGTCGCCGGGCATGGCTTCCGTGACAATGCCCGTGCAGGCGGGAGACGTCCGCCCCTGGATGGCGCGACTGGTCCGCGTGGGATATGCGGCCAAGGGCGTGCTCTACCTGCTCATCGGCGGGCTCGCACTCCAGCTGGCGCTGGGAGAGGGCGGTCGCCTCACCGATACGACTGGCGCGCTGCGCTCCGTGGTCGACCAACCGTTCGGGCTCGTCCTGTTGGCCGCGATTGGGGTCGGACTGCTCGCCTACGCGGCGTGGGAGTTCTCCGCCATGTTCTGGCTGCCGCGCCTGCGCCGGCGCGAGGGCACGGTCTGGCTCCGTCAGGTTGGCGCCGTCGTCAAGAGTGTCGGGTATGGCGCCGTCGGTTGGGAAGCGCTGCACCTGGCGATGGGCGGACGCGCCTCGTCCGGCGACAGCACGGACGAGTACGCGCGTGAAGCCATGCAATGGCCGTTGGGGCGATGGGCCGTCGTCGCCGTGGGCCTCGGCATCGCCGTCTACGGCCTCGTCCAGGTGCGCCATGCGTGGCAGGCGCGGCTGGGCGACGACCTCGATCAGTCGGCGTTGCGACCTGAGGGGCTCGGCTGGGTGGTCACCATCGGACGCCTCGGCATCGGCGCCCGTGGTGTGGTGTTCGTGGCCATTGGCGCCCTGCTGGCCGGCGCCGGCCTGGATGGGCGCCCGTCGCAGGCCGGCGGCATGGCAGAAGCGCTGGGGAAGATCCTCACTCAGCCGTTCGGGACGACGCTCCTTGCCATCACCTCCGTCGGTCTCATCTGCTTCGGCGTGTGGCAGTTGATGCACGCGCGCTACGCGAGGGTGTGACGGCCCTGGGGATCAACGCGAGATAGGCCAGAGGCACAGGCGGCGCCTCGATAGAATCACGCCAGCAGATGACCCCAGACGCCGTCGGCAGTTGGCCGCTGCCGTGCCCATACGACTTCGTGGAGACGACACGCCTGCTGCGCACGGGCCCTGGCGATCCCACGCTGCGTCGCGAGGCCGATGGGCTGTGGCGGACGGCACACACCACGCTCGGACCGGCGACGGTGCGCGTGACGGTCGGCCCCGACGTGCAGGCACATGCGTGGGGGCCGGGCAGCTCGGCGGCGGTGGCCGACGTGCCGCGGTGGCTGGGGCTCCACGAGCCGGCGTGGGCACTGCCGCCCCACCCCGTCGTCGATCGCCTGCTGCGCAGGTACGCCGGACTGCGCAGCACCGATACGCGCGACGTGTTCGAGGCGCTGGTCACCTTCGTGTTGCAGCAGCTCGTGACGTGGCAGGAGGCGACGCGTACATGGCAGCGTCTGTGCCTCGCACTCGGCGAGCCGGCGCCAGGGCCGACCGACCTGCGCCTGTCGCCGACGCCGCGGGCGATCCGGTCGGCCGGCACGGCGCACCTTCAGGCCGCGGGTGTCGGACCGGGCCAGGCACGCACGCTGATGGAAGTGGCACGGGTGGCGCACGCCGTGCGCCGCGCCGCCGACCTGCCGACAGACGAGGCCGACGCCTTGCTGCAGAAGGTCCGCGGCATCGGCCCGTGGACGTCTGCCATGGTGCTGGGCGTGCGGCTCGGGCGTCCCGAGCCGATTCCGGTCGGCGACTTCCACCTGCGCGACACCATCGCGTGGGCGCTGGCCGGTGAGCCGCGCGCCACCGACGCGCGCATGGTGGAATTGCTGGAACCGTTCCGCGGCCAGGCGTTTCGCGTCATCCGACTCGTGAGCGCCGCGCGCCTCGAGGCGCCGAAGCGTGGTCCCCGCTTCGCGTGGCGCCGCAACGGCCGAGGATAGGGTTACGGTGTCGCCGGCGCCCGCCACGCCGTGGCGAGTATCCAGGCCGAGGCCGCCAGCTCCATCACGCGCTGGAGCGCCCCCCGCACCGGCTCGAGTTCGGGTCTCGCCATCGCGACGAACCCCACGACCAACAGCACGCCACAGGCCGCCGTGGCGGCGACACGGGCGGCAGACGCCCCCGCACGGTGCAGCGCGCTGGCGAGCATGAAGAAACCCACACCACCACCGACGTAGCCAACCGCCCCGGCGAGGTTATGCACGGCTTGTCGCGCCGATCCTTCGGCCGGGCAGCCCGCATCGCAGGGCGCGACGGCGGCCACGACCCACGAGAGGCCGATGAGCGCCACCATCGCGAGGCCGAGGTGCGCCGTGCGTGTCGACGGGACGCGGCGCGTGAGGGCCGCGCAGGTCAGCATGAGCAGGACACCGGCCGGCAGGAAGGTCCCGAGGCTGACGATGCCGCCGTACGGCGCTCCGGTGGCTCCGAGCTCGCTGATGAACTGGCGCACGTGGCTGTAGCCCGGTGTCAGCGCGCCGAAGATCACGGGCGGCACATGGGCGAACAGCATGGCCGCGGCAGCGAGAGGACGCGCAGGCAGGGACATCGATGGCGCCTCTCAGATCGCGTCGGACCTCGACGTGAATGTGAAGCCCGCGAGGCGAAGCGAGGGCACCATGAACGGCGCTCGACGCTCCGACGGGCCAATCGCCTCGACATTCCACGGGGCCAGCATCGTCAGCACACTCTGATTGAAGCGGAGGTTGCGAACGGGATGGCGCACCTGGCCGTCCTCCACCCACCAGAGCCCGTCTCGCGTCAGGCCGGTGAGGACGATGGTGCGGGGGTCGACGAGGCGCACGTACCAGAAGCGCGTGACCAGCAGGCCACGCGTCATGCCGGCGATGAGTGCTCCCATGGGCGTCGGCTTCGCGACCTCCATGATGAAGTTGACCGGCCCCGGTGTCGGCGCCTGCGTGCGCTCGGCGGCCCAGAATCGGCTGTACGGCAATCGCTCGAGAACCCCCTCGCGAATGAGGGTGATCCGCTCGGCAGGAATGCCCTCATCGGTGGCGGGAACGGCTGGCAGTTCCAGGTGTGCGGGATCGCTGTAGAGGGTGAGGCGCGAGTCGAAGAGCGTTTCGCCGACCCGCGTCTTGCCGTCCTTGCCCGAGAACGCGCTGCGTCCCTCGTCCGCCGTCCGGGCATCGAAGGCGCCCGCGAGCGATCCCATCAGATCGGCCACGGCCTGGGCCTCGAGCACCACCGGGTAGGTCCCCGGCTCGATCGGCCGCGGCGCCTGCGAGCGCACGGCCTTGTCCACGGCCCGCCTGCCGATCGCTGCGACATCGACACGCCGCACATCGAAGTGATCGCCGGCGGAGTAGCCCGATCCCGTGCCGTCGGTGCTGCGCGCGGTGACACTGAAGGCGCCCTCGCTCGAACGGACGTAACGGCGATTGCCGTTGGCCGTCGCCACGGCCACCGCCGAGGCCGTGGCTGTATGCACCCCCGCGCCGCCCACGCCGGCCTCGCGGCACGCGGCGAGCACGTCGCGCAGCGCCAGGGCGCGCGCAGCGACGTCGATGTCGGCCGTCGCGTCGGCAAAGCCGTTCGACTCCTGGTACGTCAGCGGGCCCAGGGTCGGGACGTACTCGCGATGCACGGGCGAGACGCGCGCGATCTGCACGGCCTCGCTCGCCAACCGCTCGAGGGCACCAGGGGCCGAGTCGTTGCCGGTGGCCGCGCCTCGCCGCCGGCCGACCCACACCGTCACGGTGATGGTGAGGTCCTCCGACCGCCCACTGGTGGTCAGACGGCTGTCGGCGAACCGGGCATGCGACGCCACCGTGCTCTCCACCGAGACGATCGCATCGTCGGCACCGGCCGCCTTGGCGCGCGCCAGCACCGTGTCGCAGAGCGCGAGCGCGTCGTCGCGGGTCAACATGGACAGATTCCTCGCGTCACGACGCCGATGCCGTGTTGAGCACGGTGACGTTGCGGAAGCGGGCGGGCGGACACCCGTGGCTGACCGCGTTGATCTGGCCGGGTTCGCCCTTGCCATCGGCCGACGTGCCCCAGAGTCGGTAGGACGCCGGCCCGCCGAGGCCGTCGCAGGACGCCCAGAAGTCCGGCGTCCGCGACTGGTACGCCGCATCCTTGACCATGGCGCCGACCTTGCCGTTGCGAATCTCGCGGATGACCGCGCCGCCGAACTGGAAGTTGTAGCGCTGCTGATCGATCGACGACACGCCGCGGCCTTCGATCAGCAGGCCACGCGCGATTCCGCTGCACAGGTCGTCGCGCGTCACCTCGGTGGCCGCCGGCTGCAGCGAGACATTGGGCATGCGCGGAAACGGCACGCTGGCCCAGCTGTCGGCATGCAGGCACCCGTGCGAGCGCGACTGCCCCACCAGCGGTGCCAGTTCACGCGTCGTCTGCCAGTCGACGAACACTCCGTCACGCACGAGATGCCAGCGGTCCGCCTTGACGCCCTCATCGTCGTAGCCGGTAGTGGCGAGCCCGCCGGGCTGACTGCGGTCGGCCACGAGGTTGACGATGGAGGCCCCGAACCTGAGGTGGCCGGTATCGGCCGGACGGAGAAAGCTCGTGCCGGCCATGTTGGCTTCGTAGCCCAGCGCCCGGTCCAGCTCCGTCGAGTGCCCGACCGACTCGTGGATGCAGAGAAAGAGCTGAGACGGATCGACGACGAGGTCGTAGCGACCGGCGGTGACCGACGTCGCCTTCAGCTTCTCGACCACCTCGTGACCGGCCTTCTCGGCGTCCGCGAACCAGGGGTAGTCCTCGACATATTCGTACCCGACGAGTTGCGCGCGATCGACCACCGGCCGTGACTGGAAGTCGCCGCGGGCGCGGTCGGCGGCCGTGGTCGTGAACTGCGGATAGGTCCGCACCAGTCGCTGTGCGATGCGCGAGCCGTCACTCGAGGCGAAGTACTTGTGCTCGTCGACGAACAGGAGTTGGGAGCTGACGAAGGAGACGCCGGGCACGGCCATGGCCGTCGCGTTGAGCTTGAGCAGGAACGCCAGCTTCGTGTCCAGCGGCACCTCGAACGGATCGCGCCTGAACGCGCTCGTCCACGAGGTCTTGACCACGTCGGTCGGCGTGAGGACCACCTTGGCGGTCGCCAGGGCCGCGTGGGCACGGGCCATGGTCACCGCCTCAGCGGCCAGCGTGCGCGCCGTGGCGACCTCGACCCGATTGCTGGCCGCAAAGCCCCACGCGCCGTTCACGAGGACGCGCAACCCCATGCCGTCGCTGGCCGAGCGTGACACGTTCTGCACCTGCTGCTCGCGCGTCGCGATCGATTCGCGCCGATAGCGGTTGACCCGGATGTCGGCGTAGGACGCGCCCAGCTTCGAAGCCTCGGCCAGGGCCACCTCGGCCGCCTCGGTGCGCGCGGCGTCCGTGCTCGGCCCGACCTGGACGATCTCCGCCCAGTCGGGCAGCGTGCTGCCGGCGACGAGCGCGCCGCCCGAGGCGAGGAAGTGTCGGCGCGAGACGCCGTCTGGCTGCATTCCGCGCATTATATGGGCCGGCCGGCTGCCCAGGCGCTGGCCGCCACGCTCATCTTCGGAGCGGTCGAACCGGCCGACCTCAGGTCGCCACCAGACGGTGACGCTACCGTGTCACGTTCGCCAGGCGGGCGGTGTGCCCGCGACGCCCGGCGCGGTATCGGAGCCGACGTTGAAGGGAATCCGGCGCGCGGTCGCATCGACGGGGGATTCCCGATGGCGCACGCCGGCAAGGGAACGGCTGAGACGCGCGTGGTCTGACAGGGATGGGCCGGGGTACGCTCCCCACGTGTGGATGCGTGAGGCCGGGCGGGTGTGGGGAGCGGGACTGGTCCGTCGAGTCGCCGGCATGCTGGCCGGCTACTACGTGCATCGGTGGGTAGCGCTGTGGCTCGGCGTCTTCGACGGCGTGCCGGCCGTCGTGCCCGCGGGGCTGCTCGGCGCGCTGCTGCCGCTGGCGGTCGCGGCCCTGCTGGCCGGATCCGTCGTGGGGGGCATCTCCGGCGGCTCCACGCGCACCGCCAGGCTGCTCGGCATCGCCCTGGCGGCGATCGCGATCCTGGCGGCGATCCAGCGGGTCGAACAGGGCCTGCCGCTGCTGACCCGGCAGGTGGCGCAGGTGCTCACCGCGCCGCTGTGCGCCGCGGGCGCGGCGGTCCTGGCGCGGCATCGAGGACGGCTGACCAGGAACTGAGCCCTGGGCGGCGATGAACGTGACGCCCTGAAACCGGAGTCGGGAGTCGGGAGTCGGGAGTCGGGAGTGTCGACCTGAAGGTCGACACCTACGAGTCACACCTACGAGTCACACCGACGAGTCACGACGGACGGGGGCGGACGATGCCGAGGCGACGCATGGTGGAGACCAGCGTCGTCCGCTTCAGGCCCAGACGGATGGCGGCCCCCTCGGGGCCGCCAATCACCCACCCGGTGTCGTCCAGCGCCCGACGGATGTGGGCCCGCTCGGCATCCTCGAGCGTCGTGGCGGTGCTGGCCTCCGGCACCGCCCCCTGGAAGTCCGCCGCCTGCAGGCGCAAATGCGGCCCGGGCGACAGGATGACGGCGCGCTCGATGACGTTCTGCAGTTCGCGGACATTGCCCGGCCACTGCCACCGACACAAGGCGTCCATGGTCTCGCGCGGCACCGATTCGATGCTGCGACGCAGGGCCCGCGCATGGCGCTGGACGAAGTAGCGCACCAGGGGCGGGATGTCCTCGGGCCGCTCGCGCAACGGTGGAATCCTGATCGGGAAGACGTTGAGCCGGTAGAAGAGGTCGGCGCGGTACTCCCGCTGCGCCACCATCTCCTCGAGGTTGCGGTTGGTCGCCGCCACCAGCCGGAAGTCGACGTGGATCTGTCGCGTGCTGCCCAGCCGTTCGATCTCGTGCTCCTGCAGCGCCCGCAGCAGCTTGGCCTGCAGATCGAGGGGGACGTCGCCAATCTCGTCGAGGAACAGCGTCCCCTTGTGCGCCAGTTCGAACCGCCCGATCTTCTGGGTCAGCGCGCCCGTGAAGGCGCCCTTCTCGTGGCCGAACCACTCGCTCTCGAGGAGTCCCGCTGGCGACGTGGCGCAGTTGACGGTGACCATCGGCCGGCCACTGCGCGCCCCGGTCGCGTGGATGGCCCGCGCGATCAGTTCCTTGCCGGTCCCCGTCTCGCCGAGCAGCAGCACGGTGCTGTCCGTGCCGGCCACACTGCGCACCTGCGCCAGTACGCGCTGCAGCGCCTTGCTCTCGCCGATGATCTCCTCGAAGTGCTCCTTGCCACGGATCTGGTCCTCGAGATAAAGGTTCTCGAGCGCGAGCCGATCGCGCAGCGCCGCGATCTCCTGGAACGCCAGGGCGTTCTCGAGGGCGATGGCGATCTGTGCCCCCGCCTGCGCCGCCCGCTCGACCTCCTCCGCCGTGAACGCATCGTCGGTGCAGCGCGAGAGCACCAGCCCGCCGAGAGCCCGCCGCGGCGTGAACAGCGGCACGAAGCACACGCGCTTCACCCGCGCCGCCTCGACGTGTTCCTGCAGCACTTCCGGGAACGACGCAAAGCTGCTGCTGTCGAGCTGCAACGGGCGGCGACTCGCCAGCGCACTCGCGAGCGGCGTGTTGCCCGGCTTGAGCGTGCCGAGCAGCGCCAGGAGGCCCTTGGGCAGGTTCGGGTCGTACGCCGTCCGCGCCAGCGTCGTCCCGTCGTCTTCCACCAGCGAGAGACTGGTGTAGTCGTGGGCGATCATGCCGCGCAGGTTCGGCGTGATTGCGGCGAGCACCGACGCGAGATCGGGCGTGGAGACGAGCGCGTTGTTCAGGGCGAGCAGCGTCCGCCAGTGATCGCGGTCGGCTTCGACCTGCTTCTGGTACGAGCGCGCCTCCTCGTGATGGCGCACGTTGTCGATGGCAATCGCCACGTGGGAGGCGACGCGCTGCAGGAAGTCGAGATCGGCGGTGTCGTAGGCACCGCGGCGCGACGACGCGAGTGCCAGGAGTCCCACCGGGCGCAGCGTCGTGGTCAGGGGCAGGAGGCACGCGGCGAGCCGCCCGGACTGGCGCATGGCGTCGGCGATCTCCGGGTAGCGTCGATCCTGCTCGAGGTCGTGCACCACCACGGGCGCCTGCGCGGCCCAGATGGCGGCCAGCTGGGTCTCGTGGATGGGCGGCATCGTCGTCCGCAGGACGCGGAGGCGAGGGGCGTCTCCGGACGCCTCGTCACACGTCACGCTGTACTTCACCGGCGCCCGACCATCGCCTGCGGCGACGACGACACCGAGGCCGTCGAAGTCGACCACTCGACGCAGGGCTTCCGTGAGATCCGGCAGCAACCCGTCGATGTCACTGTGGAGTGCCACCAGATCCATGACTTCGAGCAAGGCGCGATAGCGTGCCTCGCCTGTCGCCGCGCCCCGGATCTGCGTCCCCGTGCCCGCACTCATCCGAGCACCGTACCACGTGACGACATGAAGGCACGTGCCTGCATGTCGCCACCAGCGTGAAGGCACATCGGCTGAGCTTCTGGCCCGATATCGACCGACTTGCACGGGTTTGCGGGGATTGCGGGTCCCTGGTCTCTCTGGAATCCATCTTGCGGACGTCCCCCATGGAGAAAGGGGGCGCGCCCATGTTGCGCATCGTCGTGAATCAGGAAGGTGCGGACGTCCGGCTCGGCCTTCACGGGCGGCTGGCGGGCGACTGGGTGCGCGTCCTCGAGCGCTGCTGGGAGTCCCTGCAGGACTCGGTGCCCCACGCCGTCATCACCGCCGAACTGGTCGACATCACCTTCGTCGACCCGGACGGAGAACGACTGCTCGCCCGCATGCACGAGGTCGGCGTCTCGCTGCAGGCCACGGGCTGCCGCAACCGCCACCTCGTCGACCAGATCAGCACGCGCACGCCCCGCTCCACGTCGTTCCTGCCCCGGACCCACACGTCATGACTCGATACCTGCCCACTGCGATCTTCCTGACCACGGCCCTCACCGCTGCCGGGTGCGGCTCCCAGGCCTCCGGGCCCGCCGCCGGTGGCGCGGCCGCCGCACCTCCCCCGCCCGAAGTGGTCGTCGTCACCGTCCAGCGCCAGTCCGTGACGATGACGATGGATCTGCCGGGACGGACCGCGCCGTATGGCATCGCCGAGGTCCGGCCGCAGGTCACCGGCATCGTGCAGAAACGCCTGTTCGAGGAAGGCCGCGACGTCAGGGCCGGCGCACCGCTCTACCAGATCGACGCGGCGCCGTATCGCGCCACGCTCGAGAGTGCGCAAGCGGCACTGGCGCGGTCGGAGGCCAACATCGTGGCCGCGCGATTGATGACGCAGCGCTACAAGGACCTGCTGGCCGACAACGCCGTCAGTCAGCAGGAATACGACAACGCCGTGGCCGCCCAGAGCCAGCTCGAGGCCCAGATCGCCGCCGACAAGGCCGCCATCAGTGCCGCGCGCATCAACGTCGGCTACACCACGATCAATGCACCGATCAGCGGCCGCATCGGCCGGTCGGCGGTGACGCCGGGGGCGCTGGTCACCGCCAACCAGGCCGCGACACTCGCCGTCGTGCAGCAGCTGGACCCGATCTACGTGGACGTCACCCAGTCGAGCGCCGAGCTGCTCCGTCTGCGCCGCGACATCGCCGAGGGACGCATCCGCGTCGACAAGGGGCAGGCCGAGGTGCGGCTGCGCCTCGAGGACGGCACGGCCTACGCCCTGCCGGGCCGGCTGCAGTTCTCCGAGGTGACCGTCGACGAACGGAGCGGCGCGGTGACGCTGCGTGCGGTGTTCCCCAACCCGAAGCGCGAACTGCTGCCGGGGATGTACGTCCACGCCGAGATCGGCGCGGGCACGACCGACCAGGGGCTGCTCGTGCCGCAGCAGGGCGTGACGCGCAGCCCGAAGGGCGTCGCCACGGCGATGGTCGTCTCGAAGGCCAACATCGTCGAGCTGCGCGAGCTCGAAGTGCCGAGGGCAGTGGACGGCCAGTGGCTCGTCACGAAGGGGCTCGAGGCGGGCGATCGCGTGATCGTCGAGGGCCTGCAGAAGGTGCGTCCGGGCGCACCGGTGCGGGTGGCGACCGCGGCCGCGGCCAACGGCGAGGCGCACTGACATGGCTCGCTTCTTCATCGACCGGCCCATCTTCGCGTGGGTCATCGCCATCGTCATCATGCTGGCGGGGGCGCTGGCGCTGCGCACGCTCCCGGTGGCGCAGTACCCGGCCATCGCGCCGCCCGCGATCACGGTCACCGCGTCGTACCCCGGTGCCTCCGCGAAGACCCTGGAGGACACCGTCACGCAGGTCATCGAGCAGCGGATGAAGGGGCTCGACAACCTGCAGTACGTCTCGTCGACCAGCGACAGCAACGGCGTGCTGCAGATGACGCTGACGTTCGACCCGGCCGCCGATCCGGACACGGCGCAGGTGCAGGTGCAGAACAAGCTGCAGCTGGCGTTGCCGCTGTTGCCCCAGGAAGTGCAGCGCCAGGGCGTGCAGGTTGCCAAGTCGCGGTCCAACATCCTGATGGTCCTCGGCTTCGTCTCGTCGGATGGCAGCATGACCGACGCTGACATCAGCGACTACGTGTCGTCGAGCCTGCAGGACCGCATCGGCCGCGTGCCGGGCGTCGGCAGCGTCATCGTGTTCGGGTCGCAGTACGCCATGCGCATCTGGCTCGACCCGGCCAAACTGCAGAACTTCCGGGTGACGACGGCCGACGTGCGGGCGGCGATCCAGGCCCAGAATGCCCAGGTCTCGGCCGGCCAGCTCGGGGCCGCGCCTGCCGTGCCCGGCCAGCGGCTCAACGCCACCATCACCGCGCAGACGCGCCTGCAGCGCCCCGAGCAGTTCGAGGCCATCGTCCTTCGCACTGGTGAGGACGGATCGGTCGTCCGACTCGGTGACGTCGCGCGCGTCGAACTCGGCAGCGAGAGCTACGACCGCACGGCCGCCTTCAATGGCAAGCCGGCTTCGGGCATCGCCGTCCAGCTCGCGACGGGCGCCAACGCCCTCGACACCGCCGACCGCGTCCGCGCCGTGCTCGAGGAACTGCGCACCTACCTGCCCGCGGGGCTCGAGCCGGTCATCGCCTTCGACACGACGCCGTTCGTCCGCATCTCGATCGAGGAAGTGGTCAAGACGCTCATCGAAGCCATCGTGCTGGTCTTCGTGGTGATGTACCTGTTCCTGCAGAACTTCCGCGCCACGCTGATTCCCACCATGGCGGTGCCGGTCGTGCTGCTCGGCACCTTCGGGGTGCTGGCCGCCTTCGGGTACAGCATCAACACCCTGACGATGTTCGGGATGGTGCTGGCCATCGGCCTGCTCGTGGACGACGCGATCGTCGTCGTCGAGAACGTGGAGCGCGTGATGAGCGAGGAAGGCCTGCCCCCACGCGAGGCGACGCGCAAGAGCATGGACCAGATCACCGGCGCGCTCGTCGGCATCGCACTGGTGCTGTCGGCCGTGTTCGTGCCCATGAGTTTCTTCGGCGGGTCGGTCGGCGTCATCTACCGGCAGTTCTCGATCACGATCGTGTCGTCGATGGTGCTGTCGGTGATCGTGGCCCTGGTGCTCACGCCGGCGCTCTGCGCGACGATCCTCAAGCCGGTCGCGCACGGTCATGTCGAGCGGAAGGGCTTCTTCGGCTGGTTCAACCGCACGTTCGATCGCGGCAGCCGGACCTATCAGTCGATCGTCGGCCGCCTCGTCGTGCGCACGCTGCCGACCCTGGCGGTGTACGCGGTGCTGTGCGGGGCGATGGCGTTCCTGTTCCAGCGCATTCCGACCGGCTTCCTGCCCGACGAAGACCAGGGCGTGATGTACACGCAGGTCCAGTTGCCGTCGGGCTCGACGCGCGAGCAGACCGCCGGGGTGTTGCGCAAGGTGCAGGCGCACTACCTCGAAAAGGAACAGGCGGCGGTGCAGTCGCTGTTCACCGTCAGCGGCTTCAGCTTCGCGGGATCGGGCCAGAACATGGGCATGGCCTTCATCCGCCTCAAGCCGTGGGACGAGCGCGATGAACCGGGGCTGCGCGTCAAGGCCGTCGCCGGCCGCGCCATGGCCGCCTTCTCCCAGATCCGCGAAGCGATCGTCGTCGCTTTTCCCCCGCCGGCGGTGACCGAACTCGGCAACGCGACCGGCTTCACGGTGGAACTGCAGGACCGGGGCGGTCTCGGCCACGAGGCGCTGATGGCCGCACGCAACCAGTTCCTCGGCATGGCGGCGAAGAGTCCGGTGCTGGCCGGGGTGCGTCCCAACGGGCTCGAAGACACGCCGCAGTTCGAGATCAAGGTGGACACGGAGCGCGCCGGCGCGCTCGGCCTGACGCTGGCCGACGTCAACGACACGCTGTCGAGTGCCTGGGGCAGCGCCTACGTCAACGACTTCATCGATCGCGGCCGCGTCAAGCGCGTCTTCATGCAGGCCGATGCGCCGTTCCGGATGCAGCCGCAGGATCTCGATCGCTGGTACGCGCGCAATCGCACCGGCGACATGGTGCCGTTCTCGTCGTTTGCCACCACCGCGTGGACCTACGGGTCGCCGCGGCTGGAACGCTTCAACGACGTCTCGTCGCTGCAGCTGATCGGATCGCCGGCGCCCGGCCGCAGCACTGGTGAGGCCATGCAGGTGGTCGAGGAGTTCGCCGCCCAGTTGCCGGCGGGCATCTCGTACGAGTGGTCGGGCCTGTCCTACCAGGAGCGCCTGTCTGGTTCGCAGGCGCCGGCGCTGTACGCGCTGTCGCTGCTGGTCGTGTTCCTCAGTCTCGCGGCGCTCTACGAGAGCTGGTCGGTGCCGTTCTCGGTGATGCTCGTGGTCCCGCTCGGCGTGCTCGGTGCGGTGGTGGCGACCGGGATGCGCGGCCTGTCCAACGACGTCTACTTCCAGGTCGGCCTGCTGACCACCGTCGGGCTCTCGGCCAAGAACGCGATTCTGATCGTGGAGTTCGCCAAGCAGCTCCAGGAGGAGGGTCAGGACCTGATCGAGGCAACCGTCGAAGCCGCGCGTCAGCGCCTGCGTCCGATTCTCATGACCTCGATCGCCTTCGGCCTCGGCGTGTTGCCGCTCGTGCTCAGCACCGGGGCCGGGTCGGGCAGCCAGAACGCCATCGGCACCGGGGTGTTCGGCGGCGTCGTCGCCGCGACGGCCCTCGGGTCGTTGCTCATCCCCGTGTTCTTCGTGGCCATCCGCAGCGTGTTCCGGGTCACGCCGCCCGCACCGGTGACCACCGAAACGCTCTCCACCCAGGAGGCACATTGATCATGCGAACGTCCCTCTCGTTCCTGCTGGTGCTCGCGATCGGTGGGGCCGGGTGCCGCACGATGGCCCCCGAGTACGCCCGCCCGGCCGCCCCGGTGCCCGGGGCCTTCCCCGACGCCGGGACGAGCACTGACGCCCGGTCAGCCGCCGATCTGCCCTGGCAGTCCTTCATCACCGATGTGTCGCTGCGCACGCTGGTGAGCCAGGCGCTCGAATCCAATCGCGACCTGCGCACGGCGGCCCTCAACATCGAGCGGGCCCAGGCGCTGTACCGCATCCAGCGGTCCGCGCTGCTGCCCGCCGTCAACGGCACGGCCAACGGCGTGCGTCAGCGCATTCCCGAGGGCCTGTTCGGCGGGGCGGGTGGGGCGTTCAACGCCGAGCAGTACAGCGTCGGCGTCGGCGTCAGCAACTACGAGCTGGACATCTTCGGGCGGATCCGGAGTCTCAACGACGTCGCCCTGCAGCGCTTCCTCGCGACCGAGCAGGTCCGGCGGGCGGTGCAGATTGCGCTCGTGGCCGAGGTGTCGCAGGCATACCTGACCTACGCCGCCGACCAGGAGCGGCTGGCCTTGTCGCGCCGCACCCTCGACGTCCAGCAGCAGTCGCAGCGCCTGGCGGAGCGTCGGCTCGAGGCCGGCATCTCCAACGCGCTCGCCGTGCGACAGGCCGAGACGACGGTCGCCGCCGCACGGGCCGACGTGGCGCGCTTCACGGCGCTGATTGCGCAGGACCGCAACGCCCTCGCGCTCGTGATCGGACGCGACGTCGATCCCGCCCTGCTGCCCGCCGGGCAGACCGACACGGTCACGATGCTGACGGAGCTGACGGCCGGGTTGCCGTCCGCCGTGCTGCAGCAGCGGCCGGACATCCTCGCCGCCGAGCACCAGCTGCAGGCGGCCAACGCCAACATCGGCGTCGCGCGGGCCAACTTCTTCCCGACCATCAGCCTGACCGGGTCGGTCGGCACGGCGAGCCGGTCGCTGGGTGACCTGTTCACCTCCGGCACCGGCGCGTGGTCGTTCATCCCCAATCTGGTGGCGCCGATCTTCAACGCCGGACGCAACCGGGCGACGCTCGAGGTCTCGCAGATCGATCGCGAACTCGCGGTGGCGGCCTACGAACAGGCGATCCAGGGCGCGTTCCGCGACGTCGCCGACGCCCTCGCCGTCCGCAGCACGATCGACGAGGAACTTGCCGCGCAGCAGGCGCTGCAGGCAGCGGCGGCCGAAAGCCTCCGTCTTGCGGAAGCGCGCTTCCGCGGCGGGGTGGACAGCTACCTGCCGGTGCTGGACGCCACGCGCGTGCAGTACACCTCGCAGCAGGGGCTCATTGCCGTGCGCCTCGCCCGCGCGGTGAACTCCGTGGCGCTGTACCGCGCACTCGGCGGTGGATGGACCGAGCCGGTGTCGTAGGAGAAGGGGAGTCGGGAACCGGGAACCGGGAACCGGGAACCGGGAACCGGCAACCGGCAACCGGCAACCGGCAACCGGCAACCGGCAACCGGGCTTACCAGCGGCGGACGCGGCCCGTGTCGACGTGGACGAAGTTGGACGACGGGTAGTAGCCGACGCCGCCGCGGGCCAGGTCGAGGGCGGCCTCGCGCAGATCGGTGAGGCGCACGTCGGCGACGCGGATGTCGATGGCCTGCCCGCGCATGTGCAGGCTGCCAGAGGCCACGCCGCCACCCCCGTGGGTCCGCAGCATGGCGTTGGTCTTCGGCGAACGATAGCCCGAGATGATCTCGAAGGGCTGGCCGCTGCCGGTCGCCCCCTTCAGCGCATGGAGGAGGTCGAGCAGGCGCGGGTCGATGTCGTGCACGTCACCGGTGCGGAAGTCCCGCAGCAGGCGATTGACCGCCGTCAGCGCGTCGGGCAGGTAGCGGACGCCATCCATGTACTCCACCTCGAGTGTCTCGGCGGTGTGCAGGTGGGCGAACCGCAGCACGCGCGGCCCGGTCGGCACGGCCGTCGCGACGGTCGGCAGCGCCAGGACGGGCGCGGCGGTCATCACGGTGCGGAGGAAGCGTCGGCGATCCACTCCTCACCATAACATCCCGGGACGCGCACGGCCGGCTCGGCGAGCCGGCCCTCACCGCACGACGGGACCATGACGGCCCGTTCCGAGAACGGGCCCTACCCTACCTGGGGCTCGAGGGGTACGGGTAGCCCTGCTTCAGAGCGGCATCGAGCAGCGCGTCGTGGCCGTAGATGTCCTCCATGAAGTGGACCACGCCCTCACGGCTGACGTGCACCGTGTCGTAGAACAGCACGACCGTCATCGGCTCGGGAAGGGTGACGCGCGAGGGGCGGGTGCCGTTCATCGCCGCGTCGATGCGCGCCCGCGTCCAGCCCGGGGACTCGTGCAGGATCCACTCGGCCAGCGCCGCCGGATCCTCGAGACGCACGCACCCGTGACTGAGGTCACGCCGACTCTTCGCAAAGCCGCCCCGCGACGGCGTGCCGTGCATGTAGACGTTCTCGTCGTTCGGGAAGATGAACTTCGCCAGGCCCAGCGAGTTGGTGGGCCCGGGGCGCTGACGCAGCGTGAGGCGTCCCTGCTGCACCTTGTCGAGGTTCTCCGACGATGTCGCCAACGCCGGCGCATCGTCGGCGCCGCTGGCGACGATCTCGAAGCCGTTGCGCGCGAGGTAGCCGGCATCGCGACGGGCCTTCGGCAGAATCTCGTTGACGAGGATGCTGCGCGGCGGATTCCAGTACGGGCGAAAGACGATGTACTCGAGACGCTCGACGAACAGCGGTGTCTGGTGATTGAGCGCCTGCCCGACGACCACCTTCATCCGCAGGGGCGTCTCCCTCGCGTGCGGCTCGGTGGCCCAGAGCCGGAAGTTCGCGACGTTGACGAAGATGCTCGCGCGGTCGCGCAGGTCCGGCAGCCAGCGCATCCGCTCCATGGCCAGTTCGATCTGGCGGACCCGGGTGGCCAGCGGCACGTTGATGGCGCGCAGGGTGGCGGCGCCGAGGACCCCATCGGGTTCGAGGCCGTGCCGCGCCTGGAAGCGCTTGACGGCGTCCACGACGGCGCCGATGTACCGGGTCTCGACGGCGGGCCCATCCGAGACGACATCGCCCACGGCCTGCAGGCGGGCGACGAGTGGCGCCACGCCATCCCATTCCTCACCGGGCACGATCTTCTTTCGCGTGGCGGGCAGCAGCGGCACCGGGGCAGGCTCGCCGGACTCGGCCAGCGCTCGGTAGATGGACAGCGTGGCGCGCGCCCTGACGTAGTGCGAGAACGGTGGCTCGAGACTGCGCAGCATCTCGCCGAGGCCACGGCCCTGCCGCGCCTCCTGCAGCAGCGCCGTCGGGTCGAGCGGCTTGCGCGGGCCCTCGTACTTCCATCGGATCCGTGCCGGATCGACGCGGCCGATGTGGACGGCCCGCACCAGCCGCGCGCCCGCCACGCTCAACGCCACGTCGAACTGGGCCCGCTCCGTCGATGTCGATCGCCCGCCCGTGATGGCGGCCCACCGCACCTGCAGGGCCGACGCGTCGTAGTCGGCCGGGTCGAGACCGAACTCGTGGGCGCGGGACACGGCCAGCACGGCGCCATCCACGCTGGGCAGCGGCCGCGATCCGTCGAACCAGAGCAGGCGGTCCGGCTCGGCATCGTAGAGCGGCCACAACTCGCGGGTCACGTCGCCGATGGCGCTCCACCGGAGGCCAGGATGTTGAGCACTGCCGAGCACCTGGGTGACCACCGCGGCCGCCTCGGGGTCGGCCGTCGGGACGGCGGGCCCCTGCATCCACGGGGCTGCACTCAGCAGCGCCAGCACGACGCCGGCAGACGGGAACATGTCCCTACCTTAGCCGGCTCGACCGTCGCGGTCACGCGCCCAGGTCGGACGTCCGTGCCCGACTTGCAGGCGCGGCCGGATTTTGGCTTACTGGAGATGGCGCCTCCGTGTTGGGTGGCGCCATGCGGGCCACGGCGGCCAGCGGCCTCTGCCGCGGTCGAGTCTGCGAGGAGAATCGAGATGCAACGCCAATGGGTGGCGGCCATGGTCGTGGTCGCCTGTCTTGTGGGAACGGCACCGGGTGCCAGTGCCCAGGTCGTGACTGAGGAACGTCGTCTGGCGACGATGGCCGCCCAGGCCGAGTCGCCCGAGCAGCACGCACGAGTCGCCGAGCAGTATCGCGACCGCGCCGAATCGCTCGACTCCCAGGCCGCGCGCTACGAGCGTGCCGCCCGCCGGCTCGAAAAGGGCTGGTTCCCCAACGAACACAAGGCGCAGTCGATGCTGCGTCCCGGCTACGCCGAGCGCCAGAAGGCCGCCAACGCCCGGACCGCCGCCCGCGAGACGCGTGTCCTCGCCGAGCAGCACCAGAAGATCGCGGTCGAGTTGCGCAACGCGCCCGAATAGGCGCCAGGCGGGCAGCCCCCTCGCTTCGCATACAATCCTCCCGCTCGACCAGCTCAGGCAGGAGTGAGGCGGTGCGGTGACGCAGCGAGGAGGCGCCCCCATGCAGGTTCCGACACGACATGCGCGATGGGTGCGTGCGACGCACGGCGCTGCCGCCCTGAGTGTCGTGGTGCTCGCGTGCTCGGGGGGCGTCATCCTCATGGCGCACCCCCGTCTCTACTGGGGCGAGGTCGGCAACGACCTGACGCCAGCCCTCCTCGAACTCCCGATCAGCCGCAATCACCGCCACGACGGCTGGACGACACCGACCTCGATTGCGCCGGGCGACACGGCGTCCGCGGGTGCCCCCGTCAGCGCCAGCCGCACCTTCGAGATCTTCAATCAGAACGGCTGGGGTCGCAGTCTGCACTTCCTCGCCGGATGGGTCCTGTTCGCCACCGGACTCCTGTACCTCACGCTCGGCGCGGTCTCCGGACACCTTCGTCGAGCGCTGCTGCCACGGCGCGACGAGGTGACGCGTCGGCAGGTCGCCCGTGAGATCGGCGATCATCTGCGGCTCCGGATCCGCGCGGCGACCGGCGGCCCCGACTACGGCCTCCTCCAGAAATCGGCCTACGCGTGCATCGTGTTCGTCGCGCTGCCGCTGACGGCCATCACCGGGCTGACGATGTCGCCGGCCGTGACGGCGGCGGCCCCGTTCCTGCTCACGCTGTTCGGCGGCCTGCAGTCGGCGCGTACCATCCATTTCGCCCTGTGGGCGCTCCTGCTGCTGTTCACGTTCGGGCACATCACGATGGTCGTGCTCTCGGGATTCCGGCGTCAGGTTCGCGCCATGACGGTCGGAGAGTGACATGCCGCCTCGCTTGCGCCTGACACGACGCGACGCCCTCATCGGTGGCCTGACCGCGGCCGGCGGGATGCTGCTCACCGGCTGCGCCACCGACCTCCCGCCGACCTACGGGCATCTGCTGCGCATGGGCGACAACCTGACCTACGTCGCGCACCGCGCGCTGCTGCCGGGGCAGGCGCTCGCCCGCGAGTACAGCCGCGGGGACATCTCGTCCTTCCCCGCCATCGGCACCACGAATCCGGCCGACACGGCCCTGCCCACGTACCATCCCGAGTTCGCGCCGGTCTATGCCGAGTTGCGCCGCGGCGATTTCGCGGACTTCCGGCTGGACATCGCCGGCAGCGTCGCCAGGCCGGGGACCTACTCCCTGTCGGACTTGAAGCGCATGCCGGCGCGGACCCAGATCACCCGACACGTGTGCGAGGAAGGCTGGTCGGCCGTCGCCGAGTGGACGGGCGTGCCCCTGGGTCACGTGCTGCAGGCCGCGGGCATCCTGCCGACGGCGCGGTACGTGACCTTCGAGACCTTCGACCGCTTCGGCGACAACATCGACCTGCTGGACGCGTTCCATCCGCAGACGCTGCTGGCCTACGGCATGAACGGCCGCGACCTCCCCGTGCCGCACGGCGGCCCCCTGCGCGTGCGGGTCGAAACACAGATCGGCTACAAGAGCGTCAAGTATGTGCGTCGCCTCCTCGTCCACGACGCGTTCGACGATCTCGGTGCGAACGGTCCGATCCGCAACGGCTGGAGCTGGTATGCAGGAATCTAGGTCCATGCACGTTCGCCCACTCCTCGCCGCAGTGCTCGCCGTGTGCCTGTTGTCCTCCACCGCGCACGCCGAACTGCGCGGCGGGGTCGCGCGCGTGGAGATCACGCCCTCGGCGTCGATGCCGATGTACGGCTACGCCTACCGGAAGTGTGGGCCGGCCAACGGCACACACGACCCGCTGATGGCCAAGGTGCTGGTGCTCGAGTCGGGCGGCACGCGCATGGCGATCGTGACGATGGACCTCGGCAGCATGGTGTCCGACACGCTGCGCCAGGACGTGGCCAGCAAACTCGGGATCCCCATCGTGCTGCTCGCGGCCTCGCACACCCACTCCGCACCGGCGTTCCTGCCGTTCGGCAGCGCGCCGGCGACCAACGCCGCGGCCCTCGCCTACCGCGCCGAGCTCGAGGGCAAGATCTTCCAGGCCATCGCCGACGCGCTGAAGACGATGGCGCCCGTCACGTTGAAGGTGGGGCGCAGCTCGCTGCAACTGGGCTACAACCGCCTGCTGCCTCGCGATGACGGACGCACGCGGGCGCTGTTCGACAACCTGGAACGCGTACCGTACGGGCCCGTCGATCCGGAACTGGTGGTGCTGCGCGTCGACGGCGCCGACGGGCAGCCCCGCGCCGTGCTCGTCCACTACGCCACGCACCCCGTGGTGCTCGGGCCGACCAACTGCCAGTACTCGGCCGACTATCCGGGCGTGATGCAGGCGGCGGCCGAAGCGGCCATCCCGGGCGCCCAGGTGATGTTCGTCCAGGGCGGCGCCGGAGACATCAACCCGATCTTCATGGCGCGCTCGGGCGACCAGACGAAGGACTTCGGCGTCGTGCAGACGATGGGGACGCTGCTGGCCGAGGAGGTCGTGCGGGCCAACCGTTCGGCGACGCCCGTCCCCGCGGGCGCCGAGGGCATCACCGCGACATCCGAGGTCGTCACGCTGAAGGACCGCTGGGACGCCGCGCAGTCGCTCGACGTCGGCATCACCACCGTCCTGATCGACCACAGTGTCGCCATCGCCGCGTGGCCCGGCGAAGTGATGCACCGCCTGCAGCAGGACTGGAAATCACGCGCGGAGGTCCCCGTGGCACTGTTCTACGGCTACACCTTCAGCGCCGGGGGCACGTGGGCCGGCTACGTGCCCGACCTGCGATCGGCCGCGCACGGCGGCTACGGCGCCGACGCGAGCACGCGCGTCGAGGTCGGTGCCGGCGAGCGTCTCCTCGAACGGCACCTGATCCACCTGTACGGGCTGCTCGGCAAGTGGCGGGAGAAACAGGGACGGCCGTAGGACAAGTCGCAGGTCAGAGTTCAGAATGAAGGGCGCCGCGGAGAGTCACAGGATGCGCGGCATCCACACCAACGCTGGGGGGAGGCCGAGTGGAACGCCAGACTGCTGCCGATTTCGACGAGGAACTGCTCATCCTGTTCGACGCGTACGTGCACGGCGACATCGACCGCCGTGGCTTCCTGGAGCGCGCGAGCAAGTTCGCGGTCGGGGGCATGACGGCCGTGATGCTGCTCGAGGCGCTGAACCCGAAGTTCGCCGAAGCGCAGGTCGTGCCCAAGGACGACGCGCGGCTCGTCACCGAGTTCGTCTCGTATCCGTCGCCGCAGGGTTACGAGACGACCAGGGGATACCTCGTGCGGGCAAAGGCGTCGACGGGTCGGCTGCCGGGCATCCTCGTGGTGCACGAGAACCGCGGCCTGAACCCGCACATCGAGGACATCGCCCGCCGACTGTCCCTCGAGGGGTACCTCGTGTTCGCCCCGGACGCCCTGGCCCCGCTCGGCGGCTATCCCGGCGACGAGGACAAGGCACGCGCGACGTTTGCCACGCTCGAGCAGCCGAAGACGCGCGAAGACATGATCGCGGCGTTCCGCTTCCTCAAGGCGCACCCGGGCTGCACGGGCAAGGTCGGCGCGGTCGGCTTCTGCTACGGCGGCGGCATCACGCACATGCTCGCCACCAGGCTACCTGATCTCTCCGCGGCCGTGCCGTTCTACGGCAACAACCCGCCCCCCGAGACGGCGGCGACGATCAAGGCGCCGCTGCTCGTCCACCTGGCCGAGAAGGACGAGCGCATCAATGCCGCCTGGCCCGCCTACGAGGCGGCGCTCAAGGCGGCCAACGTGTCGTACACCGCGCACGTCTACGCCGGTGCGCAGCATGGCTTCAACAACGACACGACGCCGCGCTTCGACGCCGCATCGGCCACGCTGGCCTGGTCGAGGACGCTCGAGTTCTTCGCCAGGCATCTGCGCGGCTAGCGCACCCGCACGAAGCCGCCCCCCGGGCCCGCGACGCGCCACTCAGCGCGTCGTGGTGGGTGTGTAGTCGACGACGAACGCGCCGTCGAAGATGCCGCTCTGCCCGAGCAACTGCCCGAACTTCTTGTGCTCGGGATGCGGCAGATACGCATCCCGGGCGGCGGCGTTGGTGAAGGTCAGCACGTAGACGTGCGTGAACCCCTGGTTGAGTCCCTCGGGGCTGTTGTTGACGCCATCCTCGAACGCCGTGATCCCCGGAATGCTCGTCGCGAGCGCGCGGAAGGCGTCGGTCACCTTCTGGATCTGCGCCGGCGTGGCCCCGGCCTTGTACTTGAAGACGACCACGTGGCGGACGGCCTGGCTGGGCGCCTGGGCGACAGCCGCGCCCACCAGCGGGCCGATCACGACGGCACCGCCGAGGGCGAGGGTGAGGACGAGAGCAGCGACTCTGGACATGCGCGCATTCTACGCGCGGCCGGCGACCATCCGTCAGTCCCGTCCGCTCGAGATGAGCGCCGCGCAGACCTGACGCTCCTGCGGCCCATCGAGCTCGACGAACAGCACGCGCTGCCATCGTCCCAGCATGAGCCGTCCCCCGACCACCGGCACCGAGGCCGACGACCCGAGCAGCATCGCCTGGCAATGGGCGTGGCCGTTGGTCCGCTCCGCCTCGGTGCGATTGACGACGCGGCGGGTCGGGTCGTCGTGGTCGTAGGCGAGTGTCGGGGGCGCCAGGCGATCGAGTTGCCGGAAGAAGTCCCCGTGCAGGAGCGGTTCCTGTTCGTTGACCACAATCGCCGTCGTCGTGTGCAGGGTGTGGATGGCCAGCACGCCGTGCCTCACGCCGCTCAGCAGCAGGAACGACTCGAGCGACGCCGTGAGGTCCACCACCTCGGCCACACGCCGGGTCTCGATGCGCAACCGCAGATGGCGCCCGTCATCGTCTCGGCCTGGGACGGCGGTGACGGTGGCCGGGTCGAACGGAGACGAAGGGGGCGTGCGCGCAAGCGTGTGCATGAGGCGGCTCCAGGCCGGCGATGGAGGCCGCGTCGTGCGGGCCTCCCGTCGTGCCGTCCAGAGCATCGCCGCGAAGGGACGGGAAGTCTTCAGCGCGACGTGAGCAGGGCGTGAGCAGGGGGTGAGATCTCATGTCCCCGGTTAGGGCCGGTTCTCCGAACCGGCCGTCACGTCAGCATGCTCACGCCTATCTCAGGGTCGGCGCGTGAGGCCGAAGGCGAGGCCGGCGCCGAAGGTGCCCCCCTCGGCGAGCGCGAGGAGCGTGCGCGTGATCGGGCCGAACTCGGGTTCCCCGAGCAGACGGCCGAGCGGCGTGAGCGCGACTTGCGCCCCTGCCGACGCCTGCGCGACCAGGTGCAGCGTGCCCCCGACCAGGGGGATGCCGGCCAGCGAGAGCGCGAGCGCCGCCAGGGCCCCGCCCGCGCCCGTGCACAGGGCGACGGCCAGC
>NZ_JALHPM010000053.1:0-35848 GCF_022842525.1 Luteitalea sp. | reverse complement strand
GACATCGGCGGCCACCCCGGCCGCGCCCGCCACGGCGTCCGCGGGGGCCACCGCCGCCGCACCGGAGACGTCGGCGGACGTCTTCGCCGACACGGCGCTCAACCTCCAGGTGAAGATCCCCGACAACCTCGTGCTGCGTGGGCAGGGCATCGAGGCGCAGCGCGCCTCGATTGGCGACCTCAACGCGACGCTGGGGGGCAACTTCCGGGTGGCCAAGACCGCGGGCAAGCCGACGGTGCTGCTGGGTGCGGTGAACACCGTGCGGGGGACGTATTCGTATCAGGGGCGCCGGTTCGATCTCGTGCGCGACGGGCAGATCCTGTTCCGGGGGGCCGAGGAGATCGACCCCCGGCTGGACATCACGGCGCAGCGGGTCATCCAGGGCGTCGAGGCGCGTGTCCGGATCATGGGCACCGCTCGCAAGCCGGAGTTGTCGCTGTCGTCGACGCCGCCGCTCGACGAAGGGGACATCCTCGCGCTGATCGTGTTCAACCAGCCGCTGAACCAGCTCGGCACCGGGCAGCAGAATTCGCTCGCGCAACGTGCCGGCGGCATCGCGGCTGGCTTCGTCGTGACGCCGCTGGCCGAGGCCCTGGGCAGCTCGCTCGACCTCGACCAGTTCGAAGTCGAGACGACCGACCCGACCGGCCGGGTCAATCCGGCGGTGGTGATCGGCCAGCAGGTGACGCAGGACCTGTTCCTGCGCTTCCGCCAGCAGTTCGGCAACCAGCAGGTCACCCAGTTCCTGCTCGAATACCGCCTGGCCAGTTTCCTCCGCCTGCAGGGCAACGTGGCCGAGGGCGACGGGCTCACGGCCGGCAACCGCTCGCTGACGCAGCGCATCGAGCGCTACGGCGCCGACCTCGTCTTCTACTTCTCGTTCTAGGCGGCGCCCGCCGGTGTCGATCACCGGCGGTCCCGTTCGTCTTCAGGGCAACAGTGCACGAGACGGGGATGTGCCCCGTATGCTTGCTGCCAGACGAGAGGACACGAGATGGCCAGATACCTGTTGTTGCTGCGTGACGCCGACACCTTTCCCGACATGAGTCCCGAGGCGATGCAGGCGGTGCTGCAGCGCTACATCGACTGGACGCACGGACTCGCCAGCCGTGGCCTCCTGGTCGATGCCAGCAAGCTGCAGGACCGCACCGGTCGGGTGCTCCGGCCAGGCAGTGCCGGCCTGTCGGTCACCGACGGTCCGTTCGTCGAAGGCAAGGAGATCATCGGCGGCTACTACGTCGTGTCCGCCGACTCCTGGGACGACGCGGTCGGCCTCGCGTCGGATTGCCCGCACCTGGAACTCGGGTCGATCGAGATCCGGGAGCTCGAGCAGACGGGTGACGAGCAGTCCTGATCACCTGGTGACGCACCTGTTCCGGGAGGAGGCGGGTCGCATGGTGACCCGCCTCACCCGCGTGCTGGGCGCACGTCACCTCGACGTGGCGGAAGACGCGGTCCAGGACGCGCTCCTGCGCGCCCTGCGCGTCTGGCCCCTCAGCGGGGTCCCGGCGCAGCCCGTCGCTTGGCTCTTCACGGTGGCGCGCAACCAGGCCCTGGACCGGATGCGTCGTGCCCGCTGGTTCCGCGACCGCGAGCCGATCATCACCGCGGCCGTGCGTGCGCTCGGCGAGCAGGGCCTCGACGAGGGCCGCCTGCCGTTCGGCGACGCCGACCTCTGCGTGATGTTCCTGACGTGTCACCCCGCGCTGTCGCGCGAGGCCCGCGTCGCCCTCACGCTCAAGACCGTCTGCGGCTTCGGCGTCGACGAGATCGCCCGCGCCTACCTCCAGCCCGGTCCGACCGTGGCGCAACGAATCGTCCGCGCCAAACGCACCCTCCGCGAGGCCGATGCCGTCGCAGACATGCCGACGCGTGACGACCTCGTCGCACGGCGCAGCGCCGTCCTCGAGACGCTGTACCTGATGTTCAACGAAGGGTACGCCGCCCACGAGGGCGCGCACCTGACCCGACCCGATGTCTGCGAGGAAGCGGTGCGCCTCACGCGGCTGCTGGCCGTCAGCCCGGAGACGGCCTCACCCGAGACCGCCGCGCTGCTGGCGCTGATGCTCCTGCACTCGGCGCGCCTCGCCGCGCGCACGACGCCCGAGGGCGACGTGCTGCTGCTCGACGCGCAGGACCGCGCGCAGTGGGATCGCGGTCGGCTGGCCGAGGGGCTCGTCTGGCTCGATCGCAGCGCGGCCGGGGACGACCTGTCGCCATACCACGTCCAGGCGGCCATCGCCGCCACGCACGCCACCGCGCCGGATCTCGCGCGCACCGACTGGCCTCGCATCGTGTCCCTCTACGACCAGTTGCACGCGCTGGCGCCATCCCCGGTGGTCGAGCTGAACCGCGCGGTCGCCCTCGCCCAGTGGTACGGCGCGGCCGCCGGGCTCGCCGCCGTCGAGGCCAATCGCCTGCTGTCGCGTCTCGATCACTACTACCTCGCGCACGCCGTGCGCGGCACGCTCCTGATGCAGGTGGGCCGGACGTCGGAGGCCCTGACGGCCTTCGACCGTGCGCTCGCCTGCGGCTGCTCGGCACCCGAACGCCGGCTGATCGCGCGTCGGCGCGCGCAGGTCGTGTCCACCTGACCGGCCACGCGTCGGCGCCCGGGCGCTACTCGCGGACGATGGCGTCGATGGGGGAGAGGCGTGCGGCGCGCACGGCGGGGTAGGTGCCGAAGACGATGCCGACGATCAGCGCGGCGAGGGCGCTGATGACGAGCGTGCTGACGCTCACCGAGGCGTAGACCAGCGCGTCGGTCTGGGCGCGGATGATCGCGGTGGCGACCCGCGCCCCGGTCAGGCCCAGAAGCACCCCGATCAGGCTGCCGGCCGACGAGATGGCGACCGACTCGGTGAGGAACTGCCGGCGGATGTCCCGCCGGCGGGCGCCGACGGCCTTCCGGATGCCCACTTCGCGGGTGCGTTCGGCCACCGAGGCCAGCAGGACGTTCATGATGCCGATGCCGCCGACCAGCAGCGAGATCGACGTGAACGCGCCGAGCATCAGCTTCATCACGAGGATGCCCTGCGTCACCTGCGCCAGCCGCTCCGGACCATGCGCGACGACGCGGACCTGACCACGCCAGTCCGCACGCTCGTCGACGAGGGCGTCGAGGCGTCGGCGGACGTCGGGCGCCTGCTCGACGGCCCGGACGGTGACCGTCAGTGTGCGGGCCCGCGGTTGGGGCACCGGCACGAGGGCGTCGTCGACGGTGTCGAGGGGAACGGCCGCCGAGAGGTCGCGCCCACCAGGCGCGTCGGCCACGAGGCCGATGATGCGATAGGACGCGTGACCCAGCGCGATCACGCCGCCGACCGGCGAGGTCGTCGTCGGCGGGAGCAGCGCCGTGGCCGTGGCGCGCGAGACCACCGCGACGCGCGCGCCCGTGCGGAGTTCGTCCGCGGTGAACCATCGACCGGCGAGGAGTGCGGGGGGCGATGGCGTGCCGGCGAGCCACAGCCCGCTCACCTGGACGGCACGGAGGGCGGCATCTGGCGACCCTGGTGCCTCGAGGCACGGGGCGCCGTCCCGGCAGCCGGTCAATGCGGTGCCCGTGACTTCCAGCCGCACGTCGGCGTCCGGCAGGAGAGCGGCGACGGCGTCGGCGTCGCCGGCCGCGAAGATCGGATAGGACTGCCGCGGGATCCGATGGCCGTCGATGACATCGGCGGTGCGCGCTTCGACGGCGATGCGGTGCATGCCCTCGAACGCGATGCGCTCGCGCATGAACGCTTCCGCGCCGTCGCCGAGCGACAGCACCGCGGCCAGCGAGGCCGCTCCCATCACGACGCCGATGGTGGACAGCAGCGTTCTGAGGGGATTGGCGCGCAGGGCATCGAGCCCCGTGGCAACGGCGGCAGGCACGCGCAACGGTACGTGTGGGGCTCGCGATCGGTTCCGTCCACCGGTCCGTGCCCGGTCCCCGCGCGGCCCCTACTCGTAGTGCAGGGCCTTGACCGGGTCGAGGCGTGCCGCCTTGCGCGCCGGGTACACGCCGAAGAGCAGACCCACCGCCACCGACACCGTGAAGGCGAGGGCCACCGAGAACGGCGTGATCACCGTCGTCCACCCGGCGAAGTACGCCACCAGACGCGAGATCAGCACCCCGACGACCACGCCGAGCACGCCGCCGAGCCCGGAGATGATCGTCGCCTCGATCAGGAACTGCCTGACGACCTCGGCCTGGCGGGCGCCGACGGCGCGACGGACGCCGATCTCGCGGGTCCGCTCCAGCACGCTCGCCAGCATGATGTTCATGATGCCGATGCCGCCGACCAGCAGGGAGATCGAGGCGATGGCCACCATCACCATCTGGAAGATCTGCTGGGTGCGCCGCTGCTCGGCCAGCAGTTCGGCCGGGACCACGAGCGAATAGTCGCCGGCCCGCTTGTGGGTCTCGTCGAGCAGCCCGCGGATGGCCTGCGCAGCCACCGGTGACGTGTCGGACGACGCGACCTGGACGTACAGGCCATCGATCTCGTCCTTGACGCTGCTGGTCGAGTCTTCCAGTCGAAGGATCGCCGTCCACACCGGGACGTACACGAGGTTGTTCCGATCGTCGGCCGGCAGTCCACTCGTGCCACGTGGAGCGGTCATCTGCGGCCGCGTCACACCGATCACCAGCAGCCACTGCTCGTTGACCTTGAGGTGCTGGCCGATCGGCGATGTGCCCGGGAACAGCGCCTCGGCGATGCCATCGCCGAGCACCGCCACGGGAGCGGCGCGCCTGGCCTCTTCCTCATCGAAGAAGCGTCCCTGCGCCATCGCCAGGCCGGCGATGGCCCGGTAGCCCGGCGCCACGCCGAACACGACCGGCATGTCGCGCCCGGGTCGAGGCAGCAGCGCGGTCGGCGTGAAGCGCTTCCTGGGCGAGATGCCGGAGATCCCGGGCACGTTGGCCTCGACGAGTCTGAGGTCGGTGAACGTCAGGCCGGGCGACACGGCCCGCATCTTCTGCATGCTCTGCCAGTCGGTGGCCTCGCGCGCCTCGACGATCAGGTTGCGCACACCGAGGTTCTCGATGAAGGCCATCACCTGCTGCTGCGCCCCGGCACCGATCGACAGCATGGCGACGACGGCCGCGACCCCGCAGATCATGCCGAGCATCGTCAGCAGCGAGCGCAGCTTGTGCGCCAGCAGGTTCTCGAGGCCCATGCGGATGTCGGGCCCGATCCGCGCCGACCAGCGGCGATGGCGCGGACCGGTGGCGGTGGTCGACGCATTCATCGCGCACCTCCCGCTGCTGGCGTCGTCGCCGGGGCATCGTCGGCGACGGTCGGGTCGCGCAGGGCGACCCGTGTGCCTTCGGCGAGGCCATCGACGACCACGCGCGATTGCGTGCGCGCGGTCACCTTGACGGCGGTGGGCACGAAGCGTCCGCCCTGATCGACGAACACCGTCGGCGTGCCATCGCGGTCGAAGACCGCCTGGCGCGGCAGCGACAGGACCCGCCGCAGCGGCGTCCCCTCGATGCGGATGCGCGCCGTGCGGCCCGCTTCGACGGCGTGCTCGAGCGGCGGCATCGCGAACGTGACGTCGAATTCCCGCTGCACGGACGCGCGGAAGGGCCCGCCGCGGTCGGCCATGCCGGCAACCGTGCGGACGGTGGCGACCACCGGGGGCCGCGTGCTGCCGTCGAACTGCACGTGGGCCTGCTGCGACGGCGTGACGCTGGACGCCAGTGCCTCTGGCACGCGGGCTCTGACCTGGATGGCGGCCGGATCCAGCACCATCAGGACCGGACGTCCGGGGAACACCACGTCGCCCTCGCGATAGTCCGGCATCGACATGCCGGTGTAGTAGAAGCCGCCTGACGCATCCTGGTTCTGCCGCACGGCGACGATGCCGGCAAACGGCGCGCGCACGGTCATCTGCTCGATGGACTGACGCGCCCGGTCGCGAGCCAGGATGGCCTTCTGGCGCTTCTCGTCCGCGACGGCGCGAGCCGCGGCGCCCGTGCGGGCCCGGGACTGGACGTCCTCCTCGATCTGCGCGAGCTTTCGCTGATTCTCCTCGAGGGTCAGCTGATTCTTCCGTGCCTCGACCTCGGCAAGGAACTCGTTGGTCGTGACGTCGAGTTCGGCGCGGCGCACATCGAAGCGGGCCTTGAGCAGGTTGACGGCATCCTGCGCCGCCTGCACTTCCCGATCGGCGTCGATCTTCTGGATCTCGAGACCGGCCTCTTCCACTTCACTCTCGCTGATCTCGAGCATGAACTCCTGCTCCGCCGTGTCGAACCGCATCACGATGTCGCCGGCCGCCACGCGTGTGCCGGTCGAGGCCAGTGCGACCAGCCGCAGGGTGCCCGTGACCGCAGGAGCGGTGACCAGTTGCGAGCGGGTGGCGACGAATTCGCCAGACGTGTGGACGTCCGCGCTGACGTCGCCCCGGCTCACGGTGATGGTGGGCACGGCCTCGCTGCCCGCCGCCCGGGTACAGGAGGTCGAGCCGGTCGCAAGCACGGCGACGATCGGCAGGGCTGCCGTCATCCGCTGCATGGTCATGAGGGCCCTTCTTCCAGTGCGGCGAGGCGTGCCTCGGCGTCGGCCGGTGGCGTCAGGGCCACACGGTCGCCCACCGACAGGCCGGAGGCGACGGCCGTCATGTCGTCGTTGCGATGGGCCACGCCGACGAATCGCGCGACGAGGCCGCGCGGGGTCACGACCCAGGCGACGGTGCGACCGCCGTGCGGGAACAAGCCGCGTGAAGGCACCAGGGTCTGCTGCTCGTGACGCGCGACCGCGACCCTGGCCACAGCCGTCATGCCCGGCCGCACGCGCGGTTCGCTGGTCGTCAGTTCGAGGACCACCTCGAAGCCGCGCCGGGGCGGCCACCCGCTGGTGAAGTCGGTCTTGGCAATCGTGCCGATGGACACCAGTCGCGCCGGCAGGTCGCTGTCACCGATGGCGTCGATGCGGACGGTGGCGTCCTGACCGACGCTCAGCCGGCTGCGGTCGACCTCGTCGACCATCGCCGTCATGCGCGCCGACGACAGATCCGGCAACTCGGCGATCTGGGCGCCGGCCCAGGCGGCGTCGCCCACCTGGAACGGGCGTGACCCCTGGCCGAACTGGCCGGCGCGCCAGTTGTCGAGCACCACCATCAATCCGTCGGTGGGCGCCGTGATGACCAGCGCCTGCAAGCCGCGCGACGTGCGCCCGACTTCCGCCTGGGCCCGTTCCCGCTTGCCTTCCAGCGCGCCGATCGTCGCCCGGGTGGCCGCGCGCCCGCTGTCGAGCACGGTGTCGGTCTCGACGAGCTTCTGCTGCTTGTCCGACAGCGCGAGCGTCGCCTTCTGTTCGTCGAAGCGTGACTGCATGGCGCCGGCCGTGACGTCGAGCCGTGCGCGTTCGACGTCGAACTCGGCCGTCACGCGTCCCGTGGTGAACTCTTCGAGCTTCAGCCGCCCCTCGGCATCGGCCTTGGCGATCTCGGCCTGCGAGGCGCGAAGATCCGAGTGCTTCTCGTCGAGCCGCTGGCGCAACGATGTGGCATCGAACGCGATCACCAGATCGCCCTTCTTCACCCTGGCGCCGTTGGGCGCGAGCTCGAGGATGCGCAGCTCACCGGCATCCGACGGCGCCGTGAGCGCCTGCGATCGCAGCGCCCGGATCTCGCCACGAATCGTCGTGCGGTCGTCGAACCTGCCGCGGATGACCTCGACGCTTTCCACGTCCGCGTCGACCCCGCCGCGCCCGAGCACCTGCCACCCGCCGACCGTCGCCAGCCCCAGCAGCAGGACCCCGACGATCACACGTCGTCGCGAGAAGGCGCCCCTCACGGCGCCGCCTCGTCGAGGCCGACGCGGTCGCCTGCCGCGAGGCCTTCACCGATCACCGCGTCACTCGGGGTCAGGGCCAGCAGTGTGACGCGGCGCCACTGCCCGCCACTGAGCACGCCAGGTGCGGCGTCGCGCCAGACGATGGCGCGGCGTGGCACGGTGAGGGCGCCGGGCCAGTGGCCGAGACGGACGTCGACGGCGGCCGACAGGTCGGGTGTCAGGACGGCGTCGCGACCCTCGACGGAGAACTGCGCCAGCACGTTGCGCACCTTGTCGGACATGCCCGGGGTGGCGACGGGCGAGAGCCGCTCGAGCCGTGCCCGGTAGCGTCGCGATGGGTAGGCATCCAGCGACACGTCGGCCGGCAGTCCGACCTCGAGCCCCGCCAGATCGGATTGGTTCAGCTTGGCGCGGATGCGCATCGCTCCTTCGGCGACCACGTCCAGCAGGCCGAGTCCGGTGCGCACCTCCTCACCTTCCTGCGGCTCGCCCATCCGCCCACCCTTCCAGATCGATCGCAGCACGACCAGGCCGCCGATGGGCGCGCGAATCGACAGGCGTTCGGCGTTGCGCTCGGCATGCTCCCAGGCGCGTCGCGCCCGATCACGTCGGACTTCGAGGGTGCGGACCTCGGCCTTCGCGGCCGCCACCTTGAGGGCGTACGTGCGGCGCAACTGGGCCACTTCCGCCTCTGCCGCCTCGCGCAGCAGCAGATTCTTCTCGGCCTCGATCCTCGGCAGGATGTCGTTCTTGCCGACCTCGAGGACGGCGAGCGCGAGGGCGTTCTCGGCGGTCTTGAGCGCGGTGTCGTCCTTCGCCCGCAACTCGGTCTGTTCGGCGACCTTGCGGTGGACCTGCTCTTCGAGGTCGCGGAACTCGGCCTTCTTCTCGAGCGCCAGATCGAGTTGCGCCTGACGATCGAATTCGACCAGCGTGTCGCCTGCCGAGACGCGACTGCCGTTGGCGACCAGGCGTGTGACCACCAGCGCGGTGACGTTCTGGCCCAGGATCCGCGGCACGACCACGGCGACGGCGCTCTCCGGCTCGACCGTGCCGTGGAGGCGCAGCACGTGCGTCACGTCGCGTCGCTGGACCTCGACCGTGGCTGCAGCAACCTCAGCGGTGGATGTCGGAGCCGGGTCGGCGTGCGACTGGACGCACCCCGACAGGCCAGCGAGGCAGAGGATCCACAGAAGGTCGCGCACGGGAATCGACGCATTAGACGGGCGTTGGGGCGAAACGGTTGGTGCGGTCTATCGGTGTCGCGTGAAGCAGTGCGCGAGGTGGTCGTCGACGAGTCCCGCCGCCTGCATGAAGGCGTAGCAGATCGTCGGGCCGACGAAGGTGGCACCGGCGTGGGCGAGCGCCTTGCTCATCGCTTGCGCCTCGGGTGTCGCGGTCGGCACCTGCGACATCGACGTCCAGTGGTTCACTCTGGGCTGGCCGTCGACGAAGCTCCAGAGGAAGGCATCGAGCGACCCATGCCGCGCCTGCAGGTCGATCACGGCGTTGGCCGTCTTGCGGGCCCCACGGATCTTCAGGCGGTTGCGCACGATCCCCGCGTTGCTCATCAGGGCCGCCTCTTCCTCTTCGCTCATCGCCGCCACGCGCGCGATGTCGAAGCCGTGGAACGCCTCGCGATAGGTCTCGCGCTTGCGCAGCACCGTGATCCAGCTCAGCCCTGCCTGGGCCCCTTCGAGGATGAGCAGTTCGAAGAGGCGACGGTCGTCGTGCACGGGCACGCCCCATTCGTCATCGTGGTAGGCGACGTAGAGCGGGTCGGTGCCACACCAGGGGCAGCGTTCGGGCATGCCGGATCGTACCAAGCGTCCGGCGGCTCGTCCGGTGGACCGCGGGAGCGCGGGATCAGACTCGAGGCGCGCGCAAGGTCTTGACGAAGGTCTTCAACAGGTCCTGATCGAAGTGCGACGCCAGGTGCGTCGTCATCAGGTGCAGTGCGTCCACCGGCTTCATCGCGCGCTGGTAGCTGCGGTCGCTGGTCATCGCGTCGTAGACGTCGGCGATGGCGGCGATGCGGCCGAACAGATGGATGTGCTGCGGCTCGAGCGCCCGCGGGTAGCCATGGCCACTGAGCCGTTCGTGGTGCTGCGAGACGACGACCATGCCGAGCGAGCCCATCCGGCCGTCGGCCTGCAGGATGTGCTCGCCGCGGACGACGTGGGTGCGCATCAGGGCCATCTCGCCGTCGGTGTAGGCACCCGGCTTGACGATCAGCTCGCGGGGCAGTTCGCTCTTGCCGATGTCGTGCAGCAGGCCACCGAGCGCGAGATCGCGGAGGTCACTGGCGTTGCGTACCCCGGCGGCGTGGGCCAGTCCCGTCGCGAAGATGCTGACGTTCATCGAGTGGCGCACGGTGTCGTAGTCGCGCGCCATCAGGGCGGCCATGTGCCCGAGGGCTTCCTTCTCCTTGACGAGCAGTTGCACCGTCTGCTGCGCGACGCGCCGGGTGCGCGGCACCGCCTCGGTGTGCCGCGGGTCGATCATCACGGCTTCGAGGGTGGTGTGCGCCGCCGACTGCAGCAGTTCGACCTTGCGCGGCGTGGCGATCTGGGGATTGGCGAGCAGCGTCTCGAGATGCCGCTCGACGTACTGTTCGTAGCGTCGCCGTTCGTCGCCCTTCAGCCACAGCGTCTGGACGTTGTTGGCCAACAGGCGCGCATGGTGCGGCGTGGTGAATTCGAGGTCGGGGCCCCGGAAGAGGACGAAGTGGCCGGGCGAGGTCTGCAGATACAGGTGGAAGTCCACGACCGAGTCCATCACCAGACCGTCCAGATGGACCGGGATGTACAGGGGGCGGACGTGGCCGAACGCCGCCCGTACCGACCCCTCGGGGGACTCGGTCACAGGGAGGACGGCGCGTGCCGGGGCAGCCACGTCCGGCTCTGCTGCAAGTCGCGCGCCTGAACCGCCGGGCTCCAACACGGGCATTTCCGCGTCGTCGTCGGCGCGTCACGGACGGGACTGTGCCTGGACTGACGGATTCGTCAGTCGCGGGCAGAACCGTCATGGGCGCGCCACCTGCACGTGCGGGCCGCGCAGTGTGCGCTCCCGGCACACCACGGCGGTGAGCGCATCGGCGAATTCGCGTGCTAGGGTGGCCGTATGAACGATGCCACCGCGCCAGTGTCGACGCGTGCGTTCGGACGGATCGCGCACCTCCCGGAGCCCGACTATGCGCGCCCGCTCCTCACGCTCACCGCCGCGCAGCGCGAGCGGATGCTCGGGTTGCTGTCGACCATGTACGGTGACGAGGTGGCCGCCGCGACGTTCCCCGAACTCGAGCGTCTGATGCGCGTCTACCACGCGCACAAGCCGCCGGCGCTGGTGGCGGAGGATGCGGCCTTCGTCGCCGCCGAACGGTTCACCGAGCGTGACGTCGTGCTCATCACCTACGGCGACCTGCTGACGTCGCCGGGGCGCGCGCCGCTGCAGGTGCTGGCCGGCTTCCTGCGCCGCTTCATGCGCGGGTCGATCGACACCGTGCACATCCTGCCGTTCTTTCCCTACTCGTCCGACCGCGGCTTCTCGATCATCGACTACGAGGAAGTGGACCCGCGCCTCGGCTCCTGGGAGGACATCGCCTCGCTGGCGAAGGAGTTCCGGCTCATGTTCGACGGCGTGTTCAACCACGCGTCGAGTCGCAGTCGCTGGTTCCAGCGCTTCCTCAATGGCCGGCCGGGCTACGAGGACTTCTTCGTCGCCTTCACCACGAAGGACGCCATCGACGCCGACTACCTGCGCCTCATCCTGCGTCCGCGCACGTCCGACCTGCTGACGCCGTTCCGTACCATCAACGGCATGCGGTACGTCTGGACGACCTTCAGCCCGGATCAGGTGGACCTGAACTTCCGCAACCCGCGGGTCCTCACCCGGGTCGTCGAGATCCTCCTGGCGTACGTCCGACGCGGCGCCGACGTGGTGCGGCTCGATGCCGTCACCTACATCTGGCGGGAACTCGGCACCAGCTGCGCGCACCTGACGGAGACCCATGCGCTGGTCAAGCTGTTTCGCGCGATCCTCGATGTCGCGGCGCCGCAGGTCGCCCTGATCACCGAGACCAACGTCCCGCACGCCGACAACATCAGCTACTTCGGCAACGGCACCGATGAAGCGCAGCTGGTCTACAACTTCGCGCTGCCGCCGCTGGTGCTCCACACGTTCCACACGGGCTCCTGCGAAGCCCTGGCACGCTGGGCCCGCTCGCTGAGCCATGTCTCGGACACGGCCAACTACTTCAACTTCCTGTCGTCACACGATGGCGTGGGCCTGCTCGGGGCACGCGGCATCCTGACCGAGGCGGAGGTCGGCGCGCTCGTCGATCGCACCATCGCGCACGGCGGCTTCGTCTCCTACCGGTCGAACGGCGACGGCACACAGAGCCCGTACGAGCTCAACATCACCTGGTACAGCGCGCTCAATCGCGAGGGCAATGGCGAGTCGCAGGCGCTGCAGGTGGCGCGCTTCCTCTCGGCTCGTGCCATCGCCCTGGCCATGCGCGGCGTGCCCGGCATCTACCTGCCGACGCTGTTCGGGACGAAGAACGACACCGACGCCGTGCTCGGCGGGGCCGAGAAGCGGTCGATCAATCGCCGCACGTTCGATGAAGGCGCGCTGATGCGACTGCTCGACGACCCGGACTGCTGGGTGTCGCAGGTGGCGCGCGGCATGCGTCGCCTCGTGCGTCGCCGGGTGGCGCAGCCGGCGTTTCACCCGAATGCCGCCCAGACCGTCCTCGATCTCGGGCCGCAGGTGTTCGCCGTGCTGAGAGAGCGTGAGGGCGTGCAGCGGGTGCTCGCCCTGACCAACGTCACCGATCACCCCGTGCGCGTGAAGGTGCCGGCCGCGGATCTCGGGCCGTCGGTCGTGTGGAGGGACCTGCTCTCGCGTGCCCGCTACCAGGCGCACGCCGACGTGCTCTCGGTGGCGTTGCCGCCGTACGGCATCGCCTGGTTGTCGTCGCCCTAGTGTCGCCAGCCGGCGGTCGTGGGCCGCGCACGGCGCGACTCATGCTGTAATCGAGGCATGTCGCGTGCGTTGACCATTGCTCTCGCCGTGCTGGCCGGGACGGCCACGGCCGGTGCCCAGACCAGAACGCCCGACTTCCTGGAGGCGGAGGCGCCGAAGGCGAGGGTCGAGACGCTGCATCTGCAGGCGCAGGTCGCCGGGGGAGGTCTCGGGGCCGACGGCCGGGGTCATGTCGAGCTGGGCGTCACGCCGAAGGCGAAGATGCACATCTACGCCGCCGACGTCACTGGCTACCTGCCGTTCACGGTGAAGGTCGCGCCGGCGGCCGTGGTCACGCCAGGGAAGGTCACCTATCCGCTGGCCGAGACGTACGTCTTTCCGCCCACGGGTGAGTCGTCCCGGGTGTACCTCACACCGTTCATGGTCACCCACGCGTTCGTGCTCACGCCAGAGGCGCGCCGAACCGTCGCGGCGGGCGGGACCGTGACAGGGGTCGCCACCATCCGCTACCAGGCCTGTGACGACCGCGTCTGCTACCGCCCGGCGACGGCGACCCTCAGCTTCGACATCACACGGTAGCCGCACTGGCGCGGCCATGGCCGCGGGGCCTCAGTGCACGTCGTTGGGGCGCTGTGGGACGAACACGCTGACGTCCGCGGCGCCGAACGCCGCACCGACGATGCGCGCCACTTCGACGCGCGCGTCGTTGAAGCAGGCCCCGCCCGAGTGGCGCTCGAGCGTGGCGGGGGAGAGCGAGTTCGACGTCTCGCCGTTCAACGTGCTCTGTCGCCACAGGCCCTTCGGCAAGCTGACCACGCCACGGGCGATGTTGACCGTGATGTGGGCCAGACAGTGCACGTCGCCGAGCGCGTTGAAGACCCGCACCGTGTCGCCCTCCTCGATGCCACGCGCCTCGGCGTCAGCCGGGTGCAGCTGCAGGCGGGCGATGTTCCGCCGCAACTGCCCGAACGTCGAGCTGATCGTCTTCTCGCTCGCCGGGCTGATCAGGGCCAGCGGGTAGATCGGCGACGCGGGATCGGCTTCGTAGCTGTAGAGCGGGCCGCCCCTGGCCAGCGATTCCGGATAGAGGTGGATCTTCTGATCGGGCGTGCGCGGCCGCACGTCCACCATCTGCACCGGACGCGCCCCTTCCGCCGGAGGCGTGGCGCGCTGCTCCATGACCCCGGTGGCGATGGCCTCGGGCAGGCCGCTGGTCACACGCAGGAGGACGTCGGTCTCGTCTTCCTCGCTGCCCACGCCCAGGCGTGCCGCCAGCTCGCTGAACACGACGACGTTCGGGCGCGATTCGCCGACGGGCTCGATGACCGGCTTGACGAGCTGGACGGCGTAGTTGCCGTAGGCGCGAGCGATGTCGTAGTGCTCGAGGAAGGTCGTGGCCGGCAGGATCACGTCGGCATAGCGTGACGTGTCGGTGCGGACCTGGTCGAACACGACCGTGAACAGATCCTCGCGTTCGAGGCCCTTCTGGATCAGGTTCTGGTCGGGCGAGGTGACCAGCGCATTGCTGTTGTAGACGAACAGCACCTTCACCGGCGGCACCGGCGTGCCCGTCAGGACTTCGCCCAGCCGGTTCATGTTGATGACGCGGGTGGACGTCTCCGGCACCTGTCGCCAGCGCTCGGCGTCGATGCCGAAGGCGCCGCTGTTGCTCATCGTGTACCCCCCGCCGGGGACACCGAAGGCGTTGATCAGCGCCGGCAGCGCCAGCACGGCCATCACGGCCTCGGTGCCGTTGCGATTGCGCTCGAGGCCCCAGCCGCAGCGCACCACGGACGGCCGGATGGTCGCGTAGAGATCGACCAGGCGCGACACCGCCGCCGCCGGGATGCCGGTGATGGCGGCGACGCGATCCAGCGTCCACGGCGCGGTCCGCGCCTCGAAGGCCTCGACGCCCGAGGCGTGGGTGGCGAGGAAGGCGCGGTCGACGGCGTCGCGGGCGAAGAGCTCGCGCGCCATGCCCAGCGCCAGGACGAGGTCGGTGCCCGGGCGAATCGGCAGGTGCAGGTCGGCCTGCCGCGCCAGCGGCGTCGCCCGCGGATCGATGACGACGAGCGTGGCCCCGGCCTCGCGGGCCTGCTTGATGAACGGCACGAGGTGGATGCCCGAGGCCGACGGGTTCGCGCCCCACACGACGATGAGCCGGGCGCTGGCGTAGTCCTCGTAGGCGACGCCGGCCATCTTGCCGTACATGGCCTGGGCCGCCACGCCCGTCGGGGCGGCGCAGACGGTGCGCGCGAGGCGCGACGTGCCGAGCGCGCGCCACAGGTCGGCGTCGGTGCTGAGGTGCGTCAGGAAGCCGTTGGACCCGCCGTAGGAGTAGGGAAGGATGGACTCCCCGCCGAACTCGTCGCGGGCGCTCTCCATGCGTGCGGCGATGAGCGACATCGCCTCTTCCCAGGTGGCGCGGCGATACTTCCCGAGTCCCTTGGCCCCGTCACGAATCTCGGGAGAGAGGAGGCGGTGATCCCCGTAGAGATGGTCGGTGAACCGCCGGACCTTGCCGCAGATGAACATGCCCGTCGTCGGGCTGGCCGGACCAGCGTCCACCGTGACGACGCGGCCCTCCTCGACGCCAACCGTGAGGCTGCAGCCATCCGGGCAGTCCAGCGGGCAGGCCGTTTCCACCATCGTGGCGCTTCGTCGTCGGGGATTCTCAGGCACTGCCGGTATTCTGGCACAGCATGCCGCAGCGCCGAGATGGCTCGGAATCGATGAAAACGCGCGGGATTCCCCCGGCTCGCGCCCGTACGCTCACCGTGGCCTCCGCAACCGTCGCGGTGCTGGCGGGGCTCGCGCTGTTGTCGAGCTGTCGGCCATCGCCGCCCGAGTTCGATCTGATCGTGCGTGGGGGTCTCGTCCTGGACGGCACGGGGACGCCGGCCATGCGGGCCGACGTCGGCGTGCAGGGCGATCGCATCACGGCGCTCGGCGACCTCTCGGACAGGACGACGACGGAGTCACTCGACGCCGACGGGCAGGTCGTGGCCCCCGGCTTCATCGACACCCAGGGGCAGTCGGGGCGGATGCTCCTCGAGGATGGGGCGGGCGCCAGCCACATCCGGCAGGGCATCACGTCGGAAGTGATCGGCGAGGCCAGCACACCGGCGCTGTGGGTGCCGGGATCGGCCGACCAGTCGTTGCTGACACGACTCGGCGAGCGCTTCGACTGGTCGGGCTTCAACGGGTTCCTCGAGCGCCTCGCCTCGCGGGGCATCACCGTCAACGTCGGGTCGCTGGCGCCGCTCAACCAGTTGCGCGTGGATGTCATCGGTCCGGCGCAACGCGAGGCGCGCCCCGAGGAACTCGAGGAGATGCGTCGACGGCTGGACACGGCGATGCGGCAGGGGGCCTTCGGCCTGTCGAGTGCGCTCATCTACCCGCCCGGGTCGTACGCCAGCACCGACGAGATCGTCGTCCTGGCGAAGACGGCGGCGATTCACGGGGGTCGCTACGTCACGCACATCCGCGGCGAGGGCGACCGGGTGGAGACCGCGCTCGACGAAGCCATCACCATCGCCGAGCAGGCGCAGATTCCGGTGGTCATCTACCACCTGAAGATCGCGACGCGCACCCGGTGGAAGACCATGCCGGCGATCGTCGCCCGCCTGGAGCGGGCCAGGGCTCGCGGACTCGACGTGTCGGCCACGGCCTACCCGTATCCGGTCGCGGGCACGAGTCTGGATGCGTCGCTGCCCGACTGGGTGCACGACGGCGGCGACGCGGCGATGCTGCGCCGCCTGGCCGACCCGGCGATGCGGGCCCGGATCCGGCGCGACATCGAGCGCGGCCACGACGGCTGGGAGAACTTCCTGCGGGCCGCCGGCTTCGACGGCGTGACGATCGCCGACGTGAAAGCGGGTGGTGACACGTCGGTGATCGGGCTGACGCTGGCCGAGATTGCCCGGCGGCGTGGCCGGTCCGACTGGGACACCTTCTTCGATCTCCTGATCGAGCACGACGGGGCCGTGGCCGCCCTCTACGCGCTCATGCACGAAGACGATGTGCGCGAGGTGCTGCGACAGCCGTGGGTCACCATCGGCAGTGACTCGTCGGCGCAGCCGGCAGAGGGACCACTCGCCGTCGGGCGACCGCATCCGCGCGGCTTCGGTTCGTTTCCGCGCGTGCTCGGCCGTTACGTGCGTGACGAGGGCCTCGTCCCGCTGCCGGCGATGGTCCGGCGCCTCACGATGGGGGCGGCCGAACAGTTCGGCATTCGCGAACGCGGACAGGTGCGGCCGGGCTGGTATGCCGATCTCGTGGTGTTCGATCCGGCCACCATTCGCGATACCGCGACGTTCGACCGCCCGCGGCAGTACCCTGTGGGAGTGACGGCTGTCGTGGTGAACGGCGTGGTGACGGTGAAGGACGGCGCGTTGACCGGCCGGCGGGCTGGTCGTGCCCTGCTCGGTCCTGGCGTCGTGCCGACCAGGGACCCGTCGTGATCGCCGGCGTGCCGGTCCGCGCCGGCGATGCCCATGTGGCGGTCTCGTCCACGCCTGGACGCCGCCGTATCGTCATCGTCGGCGGGGGCTTCGGGGGGCTGCAGGCCGCGCGCGCCTTGCGCTGGGCCGATGTCGACGTGGTCCTCGTCGATCGGCGCAATCATCACGTCTTCCAGCCGTTGCTGTATCAGGTCGCGACCGCGGGGCTGTCGCCGGGCGACATCGCGTCGCCGATCAGGTGGATCCTGCGACGCCAGCAGAACGTGCAGGTGTTGCTGGCCGAGGCCCAGCGCATCGACGCCGAGGCGCACGTCCTCCACCTGGACATCGGCCAGCTGCACTACGACGCCCTGATCATCGCGACCGGCGCCACGCACGCCTACTTCGGCCACGACGCCTGGCAGACCCATGCGCCCGGGCTGAAGACGCTCGAGGACGCGGGCCTCATCCGTCGACATCTGCTGCTCGCCTTCGAACAGGCGGAGCGCACGCCCGTGCAGGCCGAGCGGACCCGCCACCTCACGTTCGTGATCGTCGGCGGCGGGCCGACGGGCGTCGAGCTGGCCGGCGCCCTTGCGGAACTGGCGAACTTCTCGCTGGCCCGTGACTTTCGCAGCATCGACACCAGTTGTGCCCGAGTCGTCATCGTCGAGGCCGGCCCGCGGATTCTCGGCGCGTTTCCGCCAGACCTGCAGGACAAGGCCGAGCAGGCGCTGCTGCGGCTGGGCGTGGTCATCCGGAAGCACTCGCCGGTCACCGGCATCGATGCGCTGGGCGTCACGCTGGCCGACGGCGAACGCATCGAGGCCTCGACGGTCCTGTGGGCCGCGGGCGTGGCCGCCTCTCCGCTGGGGCGCTCGTTGGGAGTCGAGGTGGACAGAGTCGGACGCGTGGTCGTGCGGCCCGACCTCACGGTGCCCGACCGACCGGACGTCTACGTGATCGGCGACCTGGCGCACTTCGAGCAGGATGGCCAACTGCTGCCAGGGGTCGCGCAGGTGGCCATGCAGCAGGGGGCACACGCCGTCGAGAACATCCTGCGTCGCTTCGGCAACCAGCCGGTGCGCGACTTCCGTTACCACGACCTCGGCAACCTCGCGACGATCGGCCGCAATGCGGCCATCGCCGATTTCGGCGGCGGCTGGCGGTTCTCCGGCGTCTTCGCGTGGTGGCTGTGGCTGTTCGTCCACGTGCTCAAACTGACCGGGTTCCGCAACCGGACCGCGGTCCTCATCCAGTGGGCATGGGCCTACGTCACTCATCAGCGCGGCATCCGGCTCATCACGGGACAGGACCCGGTCGAGTCGTCCGCCTCGGACTCCTCGCCCTCGGCGCGCTAGCGTTCAGCCTGCCGGTGCCGCTGGCGTTGCTCGGCGGCTGGCGGCAGCTGTACGCCTCGGGCCAGCCCTTGGTCACCCGGGTCTCGGCGCGCCTGCCGGTTGCGGCCCTCGATGCGCTGCTCGTCGGAGTGGTCGGGGTGGCGGTGTGGCGGCTCTGGACCCGTCGGGCGCACTTGCGGCTGGTGCACACCACCGTGCGCCTGCTGGTCGTGCTGGCCGGCGGCTGGCTGCTGTTCCTCGTGCTGTGGGGATGGCACTACCAGGTGCCGACGCTCGAAGCGCGGCTCGGCCTGACGCCGGCCGAGGTCACCGCCGCCCGTGGTGAGGCGTTCGCGAGGGCAACGGTCGCCCAACTCAACGCGGGGCATGCCGCGGCGCACGCCGCGGCGTGGCCCGGGCGCGCCGAGATGCCGACGATCCTCGGGCCGCGGCTGGCGGAGGTCCTGCCGTCGGTGGGTGTGGTGCGGACGCCGCACCTTCCCGTCCCTCGGCGCACGCTGCTGGACGGGTACTTCCGGGCTGGCGGCATCGACGGGATGACCAATCCCTTCGGCCTCGAGATTCTGGTCAACTCGCGCGTGCTGCCCGTCGAACTGCCAGCGCTCGTGGCCCACGAGTACGCGCATCTGGCCGGCTTCGCCGACGAGGCTGACGCGAGCGTGGTGGCGTGGCTGGCGTGCCAGTCAGGAGGACCGGCACTGCGCTACAGCGGAGCGTTGGCGGTGCTGCCGCACCTGGCGGCTGGCTTGCCCCGGCCGGTGCAGCAGGCCGTGCTTGCCGACCTCGGACCCGGTCCGCGCGCCGACCTGCAGGCCATCGCGGCGCGACTGGCCGACCAGCGGCCGTGGGTCCACGCCGTGGCGTGGCAGACCTACGACCGCTTTCTCAGGGCGAACCGTGTGCGAGAGGGCGTGGCCCGGTATGACGCCGTGGCCAGGGTCCTGATCGCGACGGCCGATCCGGCTACTGGGAGACTTCGCCGGCAGCCGCAGGCGTGGCCGCCGACGCGGTGACCGAGACGCCACCGTTGACGGTCTCGACGCGCAGGGTCGGGCCGCCGCCATTCAGCTTGCCTTCGTAGTGCCGGCGCTTGCGCTCGGCGTCCTGGACCGTGCCGAAGCCGTCCACGCTGATGCCGCCGTTGACGGTGCGCACCGAGACGTCGGCGGCCACCGCTGCCGGCATGTGCACCTTGACGCCGCCGTTGACCGTCTCGACGCGGACGCCCTGACTGGGCAGCCCGGCGAGGTCGAGGGTAATACTGCCGTTGACGGTCTCGGCCTTCCGCAAGCCGCGGACCTCATGGGCCTCGATGCTGCCGTTGACGGTTTCGAGCGAGACGGCGCCGGTCACGCCATCCACGGCCACCTTGCCGTTGACGGTGGTGAGGGTCAGGCCGAGCGTGGCGGGGAGAAGGATCTCGTACCGGATCTCGATGTGTTGGCCCATGGACAGGCCCTGATTGCGCGGCGTCACGAGGCGGACGAGATCGGCCGAGGCACTCTGCTCGAGCGTGGTGCGCGAGAGCAGCTCGCGGGCGCCCTGCTCGCTGACGGCGCGAGCGGTCCGTTTCGCCTTCACCACGATGGTGGCGGCCTCGTGGGTCCGCACCTCGATGGCGCCATTGGTGTTCTCGATCTCCAGCCTGGCGGTCGGAGACACCTGATACGTCTTCTCCCACAGGTCGCTCGCCTGGGCACGCGGGCCGGCGATCATCATTTCGCAGCCGCCGGAGGCCAACGCCAGGGGCAGGAGCAAGGCACCTGCCAGCGGAGCACGTGTGGGCAGTCTCATGGGAACACTCCTCAGTAGCGGTACGACAAACGGGCGCCGAGGTTCCCACCATGGCACACAGGCGGCCGTTTCCGCCAATCCGGTAGCCCTATCCAAGGTGGCCGCTAGTGCACACCTACTATCCATGGTGGTGTTTGTCGATGTTTGGTATCTACCGCGCCAAAAATGTAATTGCCTTGTGAATTGATTCACAAGCCAACGGCCCTCAATCACAGGTTTTCTGGCCCATAAACGCGAAACCGTGCCAACCCGCGGCAGGGCATACCCGTTGCCCAAGCAGGGGGCATGGTCCGTTCGGGCTTCGCCAGCCGCCTCCGCCTCGCCATCCTGGCCACCTGCGTCCTGCTCACCCTGCAGGTCTCACAAGCCATCGCCGGTTCCGTGCGACTGTCCTGGGACGCCAACAGCGAACCCGACCTTGCCGGATACGTGCTGGTGTGGGGCACGACCAGCGGACTGTACTCCCAGTCCCTCACCGTCGCCCCGACCGTCGCCACCCAGGAGGTGACCAACCTCGGGGGCGGCACCTACTACTTCGCCGTCCGCGCCTTCAACACCGCCGGCCAGCACAGCGCCTACTCCAACGAGCTGGTCGTCGTCGTGGCGTCGACCGCGTCGACCCCGGCCATCACGACGGTGTCACCTGTCGTCGGCCCGGCCAGCGGTGGCACCGATGTCACCATCACCGGCACCAACTTCCAGAATGGCGTCGTCGTGCGCTTCGGCGCCATCGCCGCCACCGTGTCGAGCGTGACGACGACACGACTGGTCGCGCGCGCGCCGGCCCAGGCCGCGGGTGTGGTCAGCCTCACCGTGCTCAATCCCGACGGCAACGGCGTGCAGCTGCCGCAGGCGTTCACCTACCGCGCCGCGGCCCCGGTCGTGAGCAGTGTCACGCCGGCGAGCGGGTCGAGCGTCGGTGGCACCGAGGTCACCGTGAATGGCGCCAACTTCCAGACGGGCGTCAGCGTGTCGGTCAACAGCCTGGCCGCCACGGTCATCTCCGTCACCGCCAGCCGTGTGGTCGTCCGCATGCCCGCACACGCGCCGACGCTGGTGGGGCTCACCGTCACGAATCCGGACTCGCAGTTGGCCTGGGCGCCCGGCGTGTTCACCTACGTCAGCGTGCCGCCGACCATCACCTCGATCTCGCCGAGCCGCGGTGGTCCCGAGGGCGGCAACACGGTGGCCATCTCCGGGACGGGCTTCGCCGCCGGCGCCAGCGTCGCGTTCGACGGACAGGCGGCGGTCATCACCGCGCTTTCACCCACGTCGATCACCGCGATCGCCCCGGCACATGCCAGCGGCGCCGTGTCCGTGCTCGTGCGCAACACCGACGCGCAGTCCGCCACCGCCGTCAACGGGTACACCTACGACGACGCGGCACCGCTCATCACGGGGATCGCGCCGGCCCACGGGCCCATCGAGGGCGGCACGGTCGTCACCATCACGGGCCAGCGCATCGGCCAGACACCGACGGTGCACTTCGACGGCGTGGCCGGTCGGGTCCTCTCGCATACGCCGACGACCGTGACCGTGGAAACGCCCGCGCACGACGCCGGTGTCGTGGACATCGACCTGACCATCGCCACCGGTCTGGTTGCCTCGGCGCGCGGCAGCTTCACGTTCGAGGATCAGCGCCGCAGCGAGACCTTCACCCGCTACTTCGCCGAGGGCGCCGCGGGGGGCTTCTTCCAGACGCGCTTCGCGCTGGCGAACCCTCACGCCGAGGAGGTCCCGGTCACGGTGACCTTCACCGACACGCTGGGCTCGGCTACAACGATGCAGGTGACGCTGCCGCCGACGTCGCGCACGACCATCGACGAGACCAATCGTCCGGCGCTGGCCAGCGAGGCCTTCGCCACCAAGTTCGAAGCCCCTGCGGTCATCGCGGTGGAGCGCACCATGACGTGGGCGGCCGGCGGGCCGGCCTATGGCGCGCACAGCGAGACCGGCGTGACGGCCCCGCGCACGTCCTGGGTGCTGGCCGAAGGCGCCACCATCGGCGGCTTCAACACCTTCTACCTGCTCCAGAACCCGACCGCGCTGACCGCCGAGGTGAAGGTGCAGTACCTCCTCTCGACCGGCGAGCGCATCGAGAAGATTCATACGGTGGCCCCGCTTTCGCGCACCAACATCTGGGTCAACAAGGACGACCCCGCGCTCGCAGCGGCAGAGATGTCGGCCACCATCACCTCGCTCAACGACGTGCCGGTCGTGGTCGAGCGCTCGATGTACCGCAACAACGGCAGCGAGGTGTTCAGCGCCGGGCACAACAGCGCCGCGGTCGACGCGCCGGCGTTGCGCTGGTTCCTGGCCGAGGGGGCGACCGGGGGCACGTTCGACGAGTTCGTGCTCATCGCCAACCCGAGCGCAGCCAGGGCCACCCTGCGCGTGAGCTACCTCCGCGCCGGCCAGGCGCCCATCGTCAAGACCTACACGGCCGAGGGGCAGAGCCGGTTGACCATCTGGGTGGATCAGGAGGCTCCGGAGCTGGCCGCCGCCGAGGTCTCGGTCATCGTCGAGAGCCTGACGGCCACCCCGGTGGTGGTGGAGCGCTCGATGTGGTGGCGCGCGACGCCGGCGGGGGAGTGGATCGAGGCGCACAACAGCCGCGGCGTGACGACGGCTGCCGCGCGGTGGCTCGTGGCCGACGGCGACTCGGGAGGGCCGGGCCAGGCCAGCACCTACGTCCTGGTGGCCAACACCGCCGCGGCGGAGACCCAGGTCGCGTTCACGCTGCTGACCGAAGCCGGCACCAGCCGGACCGTGCACGACACGGTGACGGCCAATGGACGCTACTCGCTCGACGTCGCCGCCACGTTCCCCGAAGCGCAGGGCACGCGGTTCAGCGTTCTCGTCGAGAGCGTGACTGGCGCGGCGGCCCTGGTCGTCGAGCGGGCTTCCTACACCAGCACTCCCACGACCCCCTGGGCGGCCGGCACCAACAGTCTGGGCGTGCCGCTGCCCTGAAGTCCGGGCCTGTCGCCTGGGCGCACGCCATCGAGCGAGGCGTGCGACAGCAGCTCGGGTGAGTCGGAATACCGACGTTCACGTGCAGTTTCGACGAGCGGCATGGACCGGCACTGGACGCTGGAGCACCACGGCCGTTCTTTGTATTTGTTCCGAGAATCGTAACGTTCGAGACGCTTTCGTAATCGCTTGTGCAATCTGGCACAAGCCGGTTGTCGGAAATCCGATAAATTCAGCCGGATTCCGCGACCCGAGCCGACGGAGCGATGAGGCACGGCCGTTGCCCTTGTCCGGGGCATGGTTCGGCGCGCTCGCCCCCGCTCTTTCGGTTCCGCCGTGCTGGCGCTCGTCCTCCTCCTGCTGGTGCAGGTGGGCGCGGCCCGCGCTGACAACGTGCGGCTGTTCTGGGATGCCAACAGCGAGCCGGACCTGGCGGGGTATGTCCTGGTCTACGGGACGGCGCCCCGGATGTACACGACCTCGGTCACCCTGCCGGCCAGCGCGGTGAGCCACGAGGTCGTCGGCCTGCCCAACGGGACCTACTACTTCGCCGTCCGCGCGTTCAACACCGCCAACGCCCACAGCAGCTACTCCAACGAACTGGTCGTCGCGGTCGGCGACCCCGGGGCACCGATCTCCGAGCCCGCGATCGACAACGTGACGCCCGCCACTGGTCCAACGGTGGGGGGCACCGTGGTGACCATCACCGGCACCGACTTCGCGCCTGGGGCCGCGGTCCGGGTCGGTGGTACGCCGGCCACCGTCACGGCCGTCAACGAGACCTGGATCACGGTGACGACACCCCCGGGGGCCGTCGGATCCGTCGCCGTCGTCGTGACCAACCCCGATGGCGGCACCACGACTCGCGCGTCCGCCTTCACCTACCTGACGACGGCCGGGCCGGTCTCCGAGCCGGTGGTCACGAGTGTGAGCCCGACCACGGGGCCGACGACCGGCGGGACGTCGGTCACGCTCAGCGGCGACGACTTCCGTGCCGGCGCCATCGTCCGCTTCGGCGCGGTTGCGGGCACGGTGACCGCCGTCACGACCTCGGCGATCACCGTTCGGACGCCGGCCGCCAGCGCCGGCCCCGTCTCGGTGACGGTCCAGAACACCGACGGCGGCGCCGTGACGCTCGGCGCCGCGTTCACGTACGTGACGCCACCGCCGACCCCGCCGACGATCACGAGCCTCACGCCCGTCACCGGACCGACCACCGGTAACACCGCGGTCACCATCGTCGGCACCGGCTTCCGCAGTGGCGTGGCCGTGGACTTCGGCGGCGTGGCCGCCATCGTCTCCAGTGTCACGGCCACCACCCTCACCGTGACGACGCCCGTCGCCGTCGCCGGCGTGGTGCCCGTCACCGTGACCAACAGCGATGGCGGCACGGTGACACGAGCCTCGGCCTTCACGTACGTGAAGAACACGACGCCCTCCACGGAGCCGACCGTCACCTCGTTCTCTCCGGCCCTCGGCTCGACGGCGGGTGGCCTGAGCGTCACGATCAACGGCACCAACTTCAGGAACGGTGCCATCGTCCGCTTCGGCACCGGCGCGGCGACGGTGACCAGCCTCACGTCGACGCGCATCATCGCCAGAACGCCGGCGCAGGCGGCAGGCCTCGTGTCGCTGACGGTCCTCAACACCGATGGCTACGGCGTCCAGGTGCCGGCGGCGTTCACGTATCGCGCGCCTGCACCGACCATCTCCACCTCATCGCCGCTGCGCGGGCCGGCCAGCGGCAGCACGGATGTGACGATCAACGGCACGAACTTCCAGCCTGGCGCCAGCGTCTCGGTGAACAGCCTGCAGGCCAGGGTCGTGTCGGTCACCGCCAACCGTCTCGTCGTGCGCATGCCGGCGCATGTGCCGGCCGTCGTCGGTTTCACGGTGACCAATCCCGATTCGCAGTCGGCGTCGAAGACCAGCGCCTACACCTATGTCGACGGCGGGCCGGCCGTCACGCAGGTGCTGCCGGCATCGGGCCCGATGGCGGGCAGCAACCTCGTCACGATTCTCGGCAGCGGCTTCCTCAATGCCACGGTCTCGTTCGGTGGGGCGGGCGCCAGCGTCATCACCCGTGCCGCCGACATGATCACCGTCCGCGTCCCCGCGCGAGGCGCCGGTCCGGTGGACATCGCCGTGCGAAATGGCGACGGACTCGCCACCAGCGCGGAGGGCGCCTACACGTATCAGGATCCGAACGCGCCATTCGTCCGCTACTTCGCCGAAGGTGCGGCCGGCACCTTCTTCCAGACGCGTTTCGCGCTCGCCAACCCGCACGACGAGGCCATGCCGGTGACGGTGACCTTCACCGACACCCTGGGCACACCGACCACCATGGCGCTCACCGTGCCGGCCAGGTCGCGGGCGACCATCGACGAGACCAACCGTCCCGCGCTGGCCAGCGAGGCGTTTGCCACCAAGTTCGAGGCGCCGCGCGTCATCGGCGTCGAGCGCACCATGACATGGGCCGGCGGCGGCGCGACCTACGGCTCGCACAGCGAGACCGGCGTCACGGCCCCGCGCACCTCGTGGGTCCTGGCCGAGGGCGCGACCATCGGTGGTTTCAACACCTTCTACCTGCTGCAGAATCCGGGGACGACGACGGCCGAGGTGAAGGTCCAGTACCTGCTCTCCACCGGCGAGATCATCGAGCGCATCCATCCGGTCGCGCCGCTGTCGCGGACGAACATCTGGGTGAACCGCGACGCCCCCGCGCTCGAGTCGGCCGAGATGTCGGCCACCATCACGTCGCTCAACGACGTGCCCGTCGTGGTGGAGCGCTCGATGTATCGCAACAACGGCAACGAGTTGTTCAGCGCCGGCCACAACAGCGCGGCCATCGACGCACCGGCCTTGCGCTGGTTCCTGGCCGAGGGCGCCACCGGCGGCACGTTCGACGAGTTCGTGCTGATCGCCAACCCCAACGCCGCGCCGGCCACCCTCCGCGTCAGCTACCTCAGGGCCGGCAGGGCTCCCATCGTCCGCACGCACACGGCCGCGCCGCGAAGCCGCCTGACGATCTGGGTGGATCAGGAAGCGCCTGAACTCGCCGCCGCGGAGGTCTCGGTCATCGTCGAGAGTCTCACCCCGACGCCGGTCGTCGTGGAGCGCTCGATGTGGTGGCGTGCCGACCCGGCCGGCGAGTGGGTGGAGTCGCACAACAACCGTGGCGTGACGACGACGGCGGCGCGGTGGCTGGTCGCCGACGGCGAGTCCGGCGGCGCGGGCGAGGCGAGCACATACGTCCTGGTGGCCAACACCGGCACCGCGGCGGCCAAGGTCAACTTCACGCTGCTCGGTGAGGCTGGCGTGGTGCGCACGGTGCAGGACACGGTCACGGCCAACGGCCGCTACTCGATGGACGTGGCCAGCACCTTCCCGGAGGCTCGCGGCACACGGTTCAGCGTCCTGGTCGAAGGCGTGACCACGACGGCCGCACTGGTCGTCGAGCGCGCCTCCTATTCGAGCACCCCGTCGACGCCCTGGGCCGCCGGCACCAACAGTCTCGCGATGCCGCTGCCGTGAGCCGGCGAGCGGTCACGCGCGGCTGACGTCGCGCGCAGGGAGGGGCGCGCGGTCTGCTAGCATCGGCCCATGCCCAGCTTCACCGTGCGCGTCGGCCTCCTGCTCGTCATCTTCGGCGCGGTCAGCTACGTGACGTCGGGGGGCGTGAGCCTGACCGCCTTCATTCCCTCGATCATCGGTGCCGTCCTGGTCCTCTGCGGGGCGGTCGCGGTGCGCTCGCCCGGGTGGCGGCCGCATGCCATGCACGTGGCCGCGCTGGTCGCGCTGGTTGGCGTCATGGGGACGGCGTCCGCGCTGCTGCAGGTGCCCGCGATGCTCGCCGGCGAGGGCGTGGGACGCCGCCCCGCCGTCGTGGCCCGCGCCAGCATGGCGGTGATCCTGCTCGTCTATCTGGGCTTCAGCATCCGGTCGTTCGCGCAGGCTCGCCTCAGGCGGAAGGCGTAGGCACCGACGCCCGGCGTGGGTAGTGCGAGGCCACGTAGTCTTCGACGAGCCGCTGGAACTGCTCCGACAGCTCTTCGTACGTACCGCGCAACGTCATGGCGTGGCGGCCGTCGATGAACACCGGGCAGTTGGGCGCCTCGCCGGTGCCGGGCAGCGAGATGCCGATGTTGGCGGCCTTGGATTCTCCCGGGCCGTTCACCACACACCCCATCACGGCCAGCGTCATCGTCTCGACGCCCTCGTACTCGAGCTTCCAGGTCGGCATGCGATCGCGGATGTACCCCTGAATGCGTTCGGCGAGTTCCTGAAAGGTGCTGCTGGTGGTGCGCCCGCAGCCCGGGCAGGCCGTCACGCTGGGACTGAAGGCCCGCAGGCCGAGCGCCTGCAACAGCTCGCAGGCGGCATACACCTCTTCGCATCGGTCGCCATTGGGCCGCGGCGTCAACGACACCCGAATCGTGTCGCCGATCCCCTCGTGCAGCAGCACGCCCATCGCCGACGAGGACCACACCAGGCCCTTGATGCCCATGCCGGCCTCGGTGAGCCCGAGGTGCAGCGGCTGACGCGTCGCCCGGGCGAGCTTCCGGTACACGTCGATGAGATGCAGCGGGCGTGAGACCTTGCACGAGATGATGATCTGGTCGTCGCGCAGGCCGGCCTCGAGCGCCAGTTCGGTCGACGTCACCGCCGACTCCACCATGCAGTCGTTGATGATGTCCTCGGAGGACCGCCCGAGCTGCCGGTCGGTGTTCTCCTGCATCCGCTGCATCACCAGTTCCTGATTGAGCGAGCCCCCGTTGACGCCGATGCGCACCGGCTTGCCGTGCTCGCGCGCCACCTGGCAGATCATCGTGAACTGCTCGTCGCGCCGGGCACCGGTGCCGACGTTGCCCGGATTGATCCGGTACTTGTCGAGGGCCGCGGCGCAGCCCGGATGGCGGGTCAGGAGCAGGTGGCCGTTGTAGTGGAAGTCGCCGACCAGCGGCACGGTGCAGCCCTGGTCGAGCAGCCGCCGCTTGATCTCGGGCACCGCGGCGGCGGCCTCGGGGACGTTCACCGTCACCCGGACGATCTCCGATCCGGCGGCCGCGAGGGCCGCGACCTGCGTCACCGTGCTGGCGATGTCGGCCGTGTCGGTGCTGGTCATGGACTGCACGACGACGGGCGCGCCACCCCCGACCTGGACGTGACCGACCTTGACGCCAACCGTGCGATGCAGACGTGCGATGTTCATGACTGGTCCTGCGAATGGCGGCCACGTCGCCGATCGATGTCGGAGAGCAGCCGCGCGAGATGCGCGGCCTGATCTGGGGCCACGCGGGTGAAGACGACGCCGGCGCGGCAGTCCGGCGGTTCCCCGACACGGCCCGCCAGCAGCACCCGACTGTGCGCGACCTGGCCCTCGAGAGGACCAACGGCCTCGGCGCCCGTCCCCACGTGGACGCGGACGGGCGTGCCCAGGGCGAGCGGTCGCCCGGTCTGGACCACCATGCCGCCGGGGCCGAGCTCACGGACGCGCATCGGTTCGGCGGTGCCGTCGATCTGCGCCTGCAGCAGGAACGGCACGCTGCGTCGCTGCGCCCGCCGCCGGTCCGGCGACCAGGGATCGGTCATGACGGGCGCTTCAGCGCCGGCCATCCTCGAGTCGCGTCCGGGCGCTGCGATGCAGGTCGAGGACGTGCGGCCCGAGCTTCTTGCTCAGGAACACCTTCGACTCGAGGTTCTCGATCGGATTCTGCGCGAACTTGATGACGTTGAAGTGCAGGTTCGCCAGCGTCGCCCGCATCTCGTAGTGCCGGTTCTTCGTCTTGACGACCACTTCGTCGAAGCCTGTCGACACGGCCCACGCTTCCTGCTCTTCGGTCAGGGCGCGAAACTGTCCCTGGCCGCGCCAGTCGATTCGCGTCCCGCCGATCCAGCTGTAGAGGATGCGGCGATTGTCGAACTCGACCACGTCCTCCAGCTGCGCGGCCAGGTCGGCCAGGCGCGGATCCGACTCCTGTCGGAACAACTCGTGGCAGACCTTGAAGGCGACCGGCACCAGCGAGCCCGGATCGTCGGGCAGCGCCGCCACGGCCATCACGATCAGGTGCTCGCGATCGGCCAGGCGTGAGGAGATCTCGGCCGCCGTCTTCCGACGCGCGAACTCGCCGAAGAACTCCTCGATGTACTCGATCTCGAGGCCGCCCTGTTCGAGCCCGTACTGGCGAATCAGATACTCCACGTGCGGTCTGCGCCTCGCTGAGGGTGGGGCGGCGGGCACGGTCCCGCGCCCATGGGCAATCCCGTCATTCTAATATCGAGCGATGGCGAGGCGCACGCAGGCATGAGTCGACCCCTCGTGGTGCTGGTGCTCGGGGTCATCGCCCTGATGGTCGTCTCGTGGGCACTCGGTCGCGTCCTCTTCTGGCTGCGCGCCACATTCCCGCCCAATCGGCCGCCGCGCCGGCGACGCTGACGACGGGGGCGGCACGCCATCGCCGTGCCGGTCAGGGCCGCGAGCGGGGAAACAGGTCCGGGTTGTCGGTGAACAGGCCGTCGACGCCGTAGGTCTCGGTGAAGCGCCGCATCTCTGCGGCAGCCGTCGCCGCCTCGTCTGTCACCCCACGTCGGGCGCGGAACGTCCACGGCACCACGGTCAGCCCTGCCGCGTGCGCCTCGGCGACCAGGCCGGGACGTGCGTCCACCAGGGCCCGCGCCGGGCCCACGCCGGTGGCGAACGCCCGCATCTCGCGCAGCCGATCAGGCGTCAGCCATCCGTCCGCGTCAGGAGCCTGCACGAGGAACGTGCGAGGAATCCCCGGCAGTCGCCGCGCGAGCGTCTGCAGGCTCTGCGCCTCGAACGACTGCAAGAGCACGGCTGGCCGACCGCGCACCGTCGCGCTCGTCAGTCCGTTGCGCTCGAGGGCCGCGACGACGGCGTCTTCGAGGCTCAGCCCTTTGGCCCGCAGCCGCGCCGGGCCCTTCAACTCGGGAAACAGCCCGGCCTTGCCCTTGACCAGGTCGATCGCTTCCTGAAAGGTCGGGATACGGGCGCCGGCAAACGACGGATCGAACCACCGACCGGCGTCGAGCTGGCGCACCTCGGCGAGCGTGAAGTCGTCGACGTACCAGCGACGACGCTCGCGCGTGCCGTCGCGCTCCACGGTCACGCGATCGGGGAACACGGACTCGACGTCGGTCGTGCGCTCGAGGCTGAGATCGTGCAGGCAGACCAGCACGCCATCGCGGGTGATGCCGAGGTCCTGCTCGACATAGTCGGCCCCCTGGTCGAGGGCGAGCCGGTACGCCTCCAGCGTGTGTTCCGGCGCGTAGGCGGAGGCACCCCGGTGCGCGACGTTGAAGGCGCCCGACGGTTGGGCGCCTTCGAGCGGCATCAGGAGCAGGAGGGCAATGAGGAGGGGCAGACCAGCGCGCACGGCAGTCTAGGAGTCGTCGCCCTGCGCCGTCGACGCCGCATCAGGCGCGGCATCGCTCGCGTCCGTCGCCGAGGCATCGTCACCGGTGCCGTCGGCCTTCGGACCGCTGCGCCGGCGCCGTCGTCGACGCCGCTTCGGCCCCGCGTCTCCCGTGGCCTCGTCGGTGGACGTCTCCGCGGGGCCCTCGCTGGCATCGGCAGATGCCTCCGCTGGCGGGGTCGTCTCCGGTGCGTCCGCGTGTGTGGCGGGTGCACTGGAGGCCGGCACATCGGCCGACGTCACGCGCGGGCGACGGCTGCGCGTGCGCTTCGGGCGATCGGCGTCGGGTGGCGTGGGGGAGACCGGCGTCTCGGACGTGCTCGCGACCGCTTCGCCCGCCTCGACGAGTTCCGCGTGCGCGTCCTCGAAGAGCACCAGGCCGAACGCGTCGGCGATCTCTTCCATGTCCTGCCGCTCGTCGGGCGAGACGAGCGTGATGGCGGTGCCCGTCGAGCCGGCGCGGCCGGCGCGGCCGACCCGGTGCACGTAGGCCTCGCGGTTGAACGGCACCTCGAAGTTGACGACCGTCTCGATGGCGTCGATGTCGAGGCCGCGGGCGGCGATGTCGGTGGCGACCAGCACGCGGTGCGTGCCGGACTTGAAGCCCTCGACGGCGCGCAAGCGATCGGCCTGGGTGCGGTCGGCGTGCAGCGCGGCGGCGCGGATCCCCTGCGACTGCAGGTCACGTGCGAGGCGGTCGGCGCCACGCTTGGTGGAGGAGAACACCAGCGTCGGTCCCGGCGCACGGCGCAGGAAGCGCGACAGCCAGGCGGTCTTCTCGTGGCGGCCGAGCAATTCGGCCTTGTGCGTGATCGAGGCCGCCGGCGCATTGCGGATACCGAGTTGCACCAGGCGAGGCGACTGCATGATCTCCAGCGCGAAGCCCATCACCTCCTCGGGCATCGTCGCCGAGAAGAGCAGCGTCTGGCGTGGCCGCCCGGGGGGCAGCTGCGAGACGATGAACTTCACGTCGGGCCAGAAGCCCATGTCGAGCATCCGGTCCGCTTCGTCGAGCACGAGCACGTCGAGGCCGGTGAAGGCCGCGATGCCGGCGCGCAGGTGGTCCATCAGGCGGCCTGGCGTGGCCACGACCACATCGACACCGGCCTTGAGGGCCTGTTCCTGGCCGTCCATGCCGACGCCGCCGAAGACGGCTGCGCAGCGCATGGAGGTGTGGTACCCGAAGCCCTGGACGTCGTCTTCGATCTGGACGGCGAGTTCGCGCGTCGGCGCGAGGACGAGAATCCGGGCCGAGCCTTCGCGCTCCGCGTTGACCTGCAGGAGACGCTGCATCAACGGCAGCAGGAACGCGGCGGTCTTGCCCGTGCCGGTCTCGGCGCAGGCGACCAGGTCGTGGCCGGCCGCCACCGTGTCGAACACGGCGCTCTGGATGGGGGTGGTGTGCTCGAAGCGACGATCCTCGACGCCCATCAACAGCTCGGGCACCTTGATCAGGTCCGTGAACCGTCGGGGTTCGATGTCGGGCGTCAGCGGCTCGAACTTCGCGAGCAGCTCGGCATTGCGTGCCGTCGCCTGGGGACGTGCAGGGGGGCGACGCGGTCCGGACCGGCCTCGGCCGGTCCGGGCGCCTCGTTCAGGGCGTGGGCTCACTCGTCGTCGTCCGTGTGGTCGTCCTTGGCCGGAACATCCGGGCCGTCGTCATCGACGTCGGCGGCGTCCACCGGGCTGGCGGCCGGATCGTCGAACTCCACCGTCGCCTCGAGATCTTCCTCGTCGTCATACAGACGGCTGACAGGACGCTGCTTGATGGGCCCCCGGGGCTTGTCGTAGGTCTGCTTGCGGACCGGCCCCTTGGCCGGACCACGGGCCCGACGGGTTTCCGGACCGGTCGGCACACCGCCGGGGTCGCGCGGGGCGAATGGCCGGGGCGGGCCACCCGGCCGCGGGCCGCCGAAGCCACCACCGGCAGGAGGGCCACCGAAGCCGCCAGATGGGCGAGGGGCTCCTCCGCCGAAGCCGCCGCCACCACCGTAGCCACCGCCACCCCCATAGCCTCCGGGGCGCGGACCCGCCGGGCGATCCTCGCGGGCACGGGCTTCGCTGACGGCGAGCGGGCGACCGCTGAACGGCTGGCCGTTGTAGCGGTTGATCACCTGCTCGGCATGGTCGCGCTCGGCGAAGTCGACGAAGGCGAACCCTCGGGGACGTCCCGTTTCACGGTCGGTCGGCAGCACCACCTGCGAGGGCTCGGCGACCTCGGAAAACAGGGCACGCAGGTCAGCTTCGGTGGCGCTGTAGGGCAGGTTTCCAATGAATAAACGAACGCTCACGACGTCCTCACGGGCTGGCCAGGCCTCCGTCTGGCTGTCAACGGGTGACCCACGCATCGATCGATGCGCCACACCACGGGGTACTCGGATGCTTGCGGAACGGGAAAGGGGATGGGCTCGATGCGGTACTCGGCTGGAAGGGCGGCAGGTGCAGAATTGCACACTTTTCCTGCCGCATGCAACCGGTAGACTGTGGAACCGGTTTCGATTCCGGACACGACCCATGCCTCGACAGCCCTTCAGCGCCCTTCCCGACTCGGCCCGCCTCTGGGTCTTTGCCGCCTCCCGCCCCCTGTCTCCCGGGGAGCGTGAGGCCCTGACCGCGGCAGCCGACGACTTCCTCGACGAGTGGAACGCCCACCGCGTCCCGCTCGACTGCGCCCGCGACCTGCGCCATGACCAGTTCCTGCTCGTCGGCGTCGACCAGGAGACCGCCGGCGTGTCGGGATGCTCCGTGGATGCGCTGGTGCGCACCATGAAGGGGCTCGGCCAGCGCCTCGGCGTCGACCTCCTCGACCACGCCTCGGTCTTCTATCGCGAGGCCGACGCGGTGCGGCGCGTCAGCCGCGAGGAGTTCGCCGAGGCCGCGGCGCGCGGCGCGGTGACGCCGGCCACCACGGTGTTCGACAACACCGTGCCGACCGTGGGGGCGCTGCGCGGCGGGGCCTGGGAAGCGCCGGCCGCACGCACCTGGCACGGCAAGGCGTTCTTCTGACGTGATCGCGGCCCACACCCCGTCCAGCGTGACGCAGGCCCAGGGCCTGCAGTCGGGCCGTCGCGTCGCCGCCGTCAGCGTGGGCGTCAACGCCGTGCTCGCGGCGTCGAACCTCGTCGTGGGCGCGCGCGGCGGGTCGTTGACGGTGCTGGCCTCGGGCATCGAGTTCGCGGCCGATGTCGTCGCCTCGCTCGCCGTCCTGTTCGGGTTCTGGTACGCCTCTCGCCCGGCCGACTCCCGCCATCCGTACGGACACGGACGGGCCGAGACGCTCACGGGGTTGCTCATCGGCGTCGCCCTGTTCGGCATCGGCGGCGCGATCGCCCTGCACGCCATCCGCGACATGCATGGCGTGCACCCGCCCCCCGCCGCCTACACGCTGTGGCCGCTGGCCGTGGCCCTGGCCGTCAAGACCATGCTGATGGCCACCAAGATGCGCGTCAGCCGCCGCACCGGCAGCCAGGCGCTGCTCGCCGACGCCTGGAACGACAGCGTCGACGTGCTCTCGTCCAGCGCGGCCATCATCGCCCTCGGCCTCACGCTCTACGACCCGACCCGCTTCAGAGCGGCCGACCACGTCGGCGGCATGCTGGTGGGCATCTTCGTCATCATCGCCGGCCTCGGCGTGATCCGCGCCACGTCGCTCGACCTGATCGACACCATGCCGCCCGACGATCTCCTGGACGACGTGCGGCGCGCGGCGTGCCGCGTGGACGGGGTGCGCGGTGTGGAGAAGCTGCTCGGACGCAAGACCGGCCTGCAGTACCACGTCGATCTGCACCTCGAGGTCGACGGGTGGATCTCCGTCGACGAAGGCCACGCCATCGCGACGGTCGTGCGCGAGCGCATCCGTCTCGATGTGCCCGCCGTCAGCGACGTGCTGGTCCATGTCGAGCCGACGGGCCTCGGCGGCCCCGTCCTGCGTCAGGGCTGAGGCGAGGCGAGCGGCGGCGGGAAGACGTCGGCCAGGAAGGTCCGCAGGGCTGCGACGTAGCGCGCGGCATCGGCCCGGTTCGGGTGGACGTGGCCGCCCGTCAATTCCACGAGGCGGCGCGGTTCCGACGCCGCAGCCAGCAGGGCACGCGCGTGTGCCACGGGCACCACGGTGTCGTCGGTCGCGTGGAGGAGCAGCAGCGGACTGCCCACGTGCGCGATGCGCTCCCTCGACGCGAAGCGGTTGCGGACCATCCAGCGGATGGGCAGCCAGGGATACAGTTCGCTCGCCCGATCGTCGATGCCCGTGAAGGCGCCCTCGAGGATCAGGGCGCGTTCGTCGACCGTGGACGCGAGGGTGGTGGCCACACCCGAGCCGAGCGACCAGCCGTAGATGGCGATCGAGGTCGAGGGCACCCCTGCCGCACGCAGCCAGTCCCACGCGTCGCGCGCCGCCTCGCCGAGTGCCGCTTCCGACGGGATGCCAGGGACGTCACCGAACCCGGGGTACTCCGGGGCCACCACCTGCACGCCGAGTCGATGCCACTGGTCGTAGCGCTCGATGTTGACCGCCGAACGGACGGTGGCGGCGTTGCCGTGCAGGTAGAGCACCCAGGGTGCCTGCGGCGTGCCGACCTGGCGCATGACCCACAGCACCCCGGGCGCGCCAGAGCGGGTCACGCGGGGCACGCGCTCCATCCGGGCCTGCATCGCGTCGGACACCGCCGGTGTCGCGCGAGTGGGCACGAACACCAGCGCGACCTCGTTGGCCATCAGCCAGACGATCGCGGTGCCGTAGGCGAGCACCGCGGCGATCAGCGCGCCAATCAGGCTCCATCGCAGGAAGCGTCGCCGCATCGCCGCGGCCGGCCCGTCAGCGGATGACACGCAGCGTCGTGACCTGGCCGGCCTCGATGTCCACCTGGCGAGCCAGACCGCCCACCAGCACGTCATGCCGACCCGGGCGAATCTGTCCGAGGGTGAGGGGCGTGACGCCCCGAGGACGCCCGCCCATGGTCACGGGCAGGCCGGACGGCGTGCTCTCGATGGCGACCGCGCCGGTGGTGTCCGACACCGCCGCCGCCCCCGTCGCGGCGGCGGCCGTGCCAGGCGCGGGCGTCGTCGGGG
>NZ_JALHPM010000052.1:0-36273 GCF_022842525.1 Luteitalea sp. | reverse complement strand
CCCACCGCCACGCGGTCGCCGTCCTTGACCACCACTTCCTTCACGGTGCCTGCGCTGGGCGCCGGGACCTCGACGGTCGCCTTGTCGGTCTCGAGCTCGAGGATGCCCTGGTCGACGGCGAGCACATCGCCCACCTTCACGAGCACGCGCAGGACGTCGCCGCCCTTCACGTTCTCGCCGAGCGACGGGATGGTCACCTCGACGCGCCCGCCGCCGGCGCCTCCCGGGGCCGGCGGAGGCGGCACGGCCTTGCCCGTGGCCGGCGCCTGGTCCTGCGCATCGACGGCCGCGGCGGCCGCCTTGACCGGGGCGGCGTCCGCAGTGGCCTTCGCGGCGTCCGCGGCCGGGGCCGCCGCCTCACCACTCACCGTGAACACGACCTGCCCGACATTGACGCGATCGCCGTCCTTGACCTTGACCTCGGCCACGGTGCCCGCAAGCGTCGAGGGCACTTCCACGGTGGCCTTGTCGGTTTCCAGCTCCAGCACGGGCTGATCGACGGCAATGGTGTCGCCGGCCTTGATCAGCACCCGCAGGACATCCCCCGCCTTGATGTTCTCGCCCAGCGAGGGCAGCGTGAATTCGTTCGCCATGAGGATGCGGAGTCCTTACACCTTGGCCGGGTTGGGCTTGTCGGGGTTGATGCCGAGATCCTTGAAGGCCGCCTGCGCGACCTTCACGTCGATCTGCTTCTCGCGCGCCAGCAACGAGAGCGTCGCGGCCACGATGTGGCGGGCGTCGACCTCGAAGAAATCGCGCAGGGCCTCGCGGCTCTCGCTGCGGCCGAAGCCATCGGTGCCGAGCGCGATCATCGGCTGGTCGACATGGTGGTCGATGCCGCTCGGCAGGAGCTTCACGTAATCGGACGCCGCCACAACGACCCCCGGTGCGCCCTTCAGGCTCTTCGAGACCCACGACGCCTTCGGCGCCTCGCCCGGGTGCAGCATGTTCCAGCGGTCCACCGCCTGGCAGTCGCGCTGCAACTCGTTGTAGCTCGTCACGCTCCAGATGTCGGCGGCCACGCCGTACTTCTCGAGCATGGCGGCCGCGTCGATGACGCCAGGCAGGATGGCGCCGCTGCCGAGCAGCTGCGCGTGGGCCTTGGCCTTCTTCAGCGTCGAGGCCCGGAACTTGTACAGCCCCTTCAGGATGCCTTCCTCCACGCCCGACGGCATGGCCGGCATCTCGTAGTTGCCGTTCATCAGCGTCAGGTAGTAGAAGACCGCTTCCTTGTCGCGGTACATGCGACGGAGGCCGTCCTTGACGATGATGGCGATCTCGTAGGCGAACGCCGGATCGTAGGCGATGCAGTTGGGCACCGACGAGGCGATCAGGTGGCTGTGGCCATCCTGGTGCTGCAGGCCCTCACCGTTGAGCGTCGTGCGCCCGGCCGTGCCGCCGAGCAGGAAGCCGCGCGCCCGCATGTCGGCAGCCGCCCAGATCAGGTCGCCGACGCGCTGGAAGCCGAACATCGAGTAGTAGATGTAGAACGGAATCGTGTTGACGCCGTGGGTCGCGTAGGCGGTGCCGGCGGCGATGAACGACGACATCGAGCCGGCCTCGGTGATGCCTTCCTCGAGGATCTGGCCGTCCTTCGCTTCCTTGTAGTAGAGCAGTTGATCGCTGTCGATCGGGTCGTACAGCTGGCCGGTCGACGAGTAGATGCCGACCTGGCGGAACAGCGCCTCCATGCCGAACGTCCGCGCTTCGTCGGGCACGATCGGCACCACCAGCTTGCCGAACTCCTTGTCGCGCAGCATCTTGGTCAGCATGCGCACGAACGCCATCGTCGTCGAGATGGCGCGGCCGTCCGACCCGTTGAGGAACTCGGCGAAAGCCTCGTCGAGGCCCTCGAGCGACAGCGCGTCGGTCTCGGCGCGGCGCTGGGGCAGGTAGCCGCCCAGGTGCTCGCGACGCTGCCGGAGGTACGCCAGTTCCGCGCTCTCCTCGGCCGGCTTGTAGAACGGCGTCTTGACGACGTCGTCGTCGCTGAGGGGAATGTTGAAACGGGTGCGGAAGCTGAGCACTTCCTCTTCGTTGAGCTTCTTCTGCTGGTGCGTCGGGTTCTTGCCTTCGCCCGACTCCCCGAGCCCGTAGCCCTTGATGGTGCGGGCCAGCACCACGGTCGGCACGCCCTTGGTCTCCTGGGCGGCCTTGTAGGCGGCGTAGACCTTCTCGGGGTCGTGCCCGCCGAGCCGCAGCTTCTTCAGCTGGTCGTCGGAAAGATGCTTCACGAGCTCGAGCAGCTCGGGGTACTTGCCGAAGAAGTGCGACCGCATGTAGGCGCCATCGGACACCGACAGCCGCTGGTACTCGCCGTCGACGATCTCGCCCATGCGCTGGGCCAGGAGGCCCGACTTGTCGCGCGCGAGCAGGTCGTCCCACTCGGAGCCCCAGATGACCTTGATGACGTTCCAGCCGGCACCACGGAACGCGCCCTCGAGCTCCTGGATGATCGACCCGTTGCCGCGCACCGGACCGTCGAGTCGCTGCAGGTTGCAGTTGATGACGAAGACGAGGTTGTCGAGCTTCTCGCGCGACGCCAGCGTCAGCGCCCCGAGCGTCTCCGGCTCGTCGGTCTCGCCGTCGCCGAGGAACGCCCACACCGTGTTCTGGGTGGTCTTCTTCAGGCCGCGATTCTCGAGGTAACGCCAGAACCGCGCCTGGTAGATCGCCATGATCGGGCCGAGGCCCATCGAGACGGTCGGCACCTGCCAGAAATTCGGCATGAGCCACGGGTGCGGGTAGGACGACAACCCGCCGCCGTCGGCCAGTTCACGCCGGAAGTTCTCCAGATGGTGCTGGGTCAGTCGCCCCTCGAGGAACGCGCGCGAGTAGATGCCCGGCGACGCATGTCCCTGGAAGAACACCAGATCCCCACCGTCGGGATGGTCCGGCCCACGGAAGAAGTGGTTGAACCCCACCTCGTACAGGGTGGCCGACGACGCGAAGGTCGAGATGTGGCCGCCGATGCCGTCCGAGTTCTTGTTGGCGCGCACCACCATCGCCATCGCGTTCCAGCGCACGAGGCTCTTGATGCGGCGCTCGATCTCGCGGCTGCCCGGGAAGGGCGCCTGCTGGCCGGGGGCGATCGTGTTGATGTACGGCGTGTGCGCTGCGAATGGCAGCGGCACCCCCTTGTGTCGCGCGTACGACTCGAGCGCGTCCAGCAGTTGGGCGACGCGTTCGTGCCCACCGTGCTGGATGACCCATTCGAGCGAGTCGATCCACTCCTGGGTCTCGATGGCGGTGGTGTCCTGGACGTCCTGAGGGCCGTTGGTCATGAGAGTTCTGAGTCCTGTAGCCAGGCGGGCTGCGTCGGCAAAGTCCGCGTCCGGACGCGCCGGAGTATGAACAACGCTTTACATTATCATTCGCGACATCATGGGTACCAGCCGCCTCGCTCTCGCCCGCGCCACCCTCGGCCTGACCCTCGCGATCCTCGGCAGTTTCGGCCTCCTGGGGGCCGCCCGGCGGGCCGACGACGGTGCCACACAGCCCGCCCCGGCGGCGTCCCGGCCCTCGCTGACGGCCCTGGCGGCCCGGTTCGCCCCGGCCGACATCGGCGCCGATGTGGCGGCCCTGCCGGCCTCCGAGAAGACCGCGTTGCGGCACCTGATCGAGGCCGGGCGCGTCATCGATGGGCTGTTCCTGCGCCAGGTCTGGGCCGGGAGCCCGGCGATGCTGCTCCAGTTGCAGGGCGATACCTCCCCCGAAGGCCGGGCGCGTCTGCGCTACTTCCTGCTGAACAAGGGGCCCTGGTCGCGCCTCGACGGCGACGCGCCGTTCATCGCCGGCGTCGGGGACAAGCCCGGCGGCGCCAACTTCTACCCCGCCGGCGCCACCAAGCCCGAGATCGAGCAGTGGCTGGCCACGCTGCCGGCGGCGGACAAGGCCGCCGCCCTGGGTTTCTTCACGACCATTCGCCGGGGCTCGGACGGGCGCCTGCTCACCGTGCCCTACACGGTGGAGTACCAGGGCGAGCTGGCCCTGGCCGCGGCTCATCTGCGCGCTGCGGCGGCCGCCACCACGGACGCCACCCTGAAGACGTTCCTCACGTTGCGCGCCGACGCCTTCCTGAGCAACGACTACTACGCCTCCGACGTCGCGTGGATGGAGCTGGACGCCGCCATCGAGCCGACCATCGGCCCCTACGAGGTGTACGAGGACGCCTGGTTTGCCGCCAAGGCGGCGTTCGAGGCCTTCATCACGGTCCGCGACGACGCCGAGACCGCCAAGCTGGCGAAGTTCTCCAGCCAGCTCCAGGGGCTGGAGGACCGGCTGCCGATCGATCCCGCCCTCCGCAACCCGAAGCTCGGCGCCCTCTCGCCCATCCGCGTCGTCAACGTCGTCTACAGCGCGGGGGACGGCAACCGGGGCGTGCAGACGGCGGCGTTCAACCTGCCGAACGACGAGCGCGTGGCCGCCGAGAAGGGCACGAAGCGGACGATGCTCAAGAACACGCAGGAGGCGAAGTTCCGTCTGGTGCTGCAGCCGATCGCGAAGGTCGCCCTCGGTGCCGCCGATCAAGCCGGCGTGCAGTTCGATGCCTTCTTCACGCACATCCTCATGCACGAGCTGATGCACGGGCTCGGCCCGAACACCATCACGCTCGGCGGGCAGACGACCACGGTGCGGGCGCAGCTCAAGGAGACCTACTCGACGCTCGAGGAAGCCAAGGCGGACATCTCGGGCCTGTGGGCGCTGCAGACGCTGGTCGACGACGGTGTGATCGACAAGAGGCTCGCGGACACGATGTACACGACGTTCCTGGCGTCGACGTTCCGGTCGATCCGCTTCGGCACCTCGTCTGCGCATGGACGCGGCATCGCCATTCAGCTCAACACGCTGCTGGACGCCGGCGCGTTCGTCGTCAACCCGGACGGCACGTTCCGCGTCGAGCCGACGAAGATCCGCGCCGCGGTCAAGGCGCTGACCACGGAGATCATGACCGTGCAGGCCAGGGGCGACTACGCCGGCGCGAAGGCCCTGCTGGCGCGGGCGACGATTCGCCCGCAGGTGCAGACCGTGCTCGATCGGCTCGGCGCGGTGCCGGTGGACATCGAGCCGCGCTTCGTCACCGCCGAGCAGCTGATGAGGTAGCAGCGGGTCAGCGGGCGGTGCGTCGGCCTCGCGCAGACGCCTGCGGCGCGGCCGGTTCCGCGAGCCGGAAAACCACCACTCCGGCGCGGGACTCCTGCACGTGCGTGGGGACCCCCATCCCCACGCCGGTCACTCGCCTGCGCGTTGGTTTTCGTGACGCGTGACGGCTCGCTCCACAGGCCGTGCCTCCGGCGTCCCCGCAATGCCGACGTGGCGCTCGACAGGAGGGCCTGCTCTCCGAGCGCGGAGGCCACGCCGACGACGGCCCGCGAGCCGTCTGCTGTCAGAACGCGAGGGACACGAGCAGGCCCTGCCGCTTCGGGGTGAGCAGCGGCACCAGCCCCACCTCGGTGCGCTGTGGCGCGGATGTCGATCGGAAGATCTCGTGGTCGTCGCGGAACATGGCATCGATGCCGACGCCAATTCCCGCGCCGATCCCGCCGTAGAGGGCCCCGAGGAAGGGGACCCACCCCTTTTCGTTCTTGTTGTCCTCGGTTGCGGCGATGCCGCCGGCTATGCCGACCCCGCCGCCAACGGCCAGCCCGATCAGGGCACCGTTCCACAGGGAATCGCTCTTGCGCTGGCGAATGGACACGATATCGACCTCGGTCCAGGCACGGCGCCCGGATCGGCCCGACAGCGCGAGCAGGGAGGGCGACAGCGTCTGGATCTGCCCCTGGACCTCTCGCCCTTGCGCGTCGGTCACCGTGACCGTCTCGCCGGGCCTGACGAGGAGTTGGAGTTCGCGGAGGTTGCTGGCCACGCCCTGGGCCCGGGCCGTCGAGACGCTCGCCACCAGGGCCGTCCCAAGCAGGATGCCGCGTACGACGCTTCGCATGGTGTCCTCCGGTTCAGAACGCCAACGCCACGCGAACGCCGCCGCCATGGGGCGCCAGCAGGGGCTGCACACGCACCTGCGGGCCGGTGCCGCCGCGGCGGAACACGTCGTACTCGCGCGTGATCATCGCGTCGATGCCGACGCCGATGGCCACGCCCGCGCCGGCAAAGATCGCCGTCATCGCGACCGCATCGCCTCCGTCGATCCCGACGATGTCACCTTCTTCTCTAGCGAAGACGGCAAAGACGACGAGGGCCGAGCCCGCCCCGACCCCCAGCCCGATCAAGGCACCGTTGGCCAGCGAGTCCGGACGTCGTTGGCGGACGGCGACCACTTCTGCCTCTTCCCAACTCCGGCGGCGATCCGCAGTACCGAGCACGAGGCTCGATGCCGTGAACGACTCGACGCGTCCCTGAACGTTGTTGCCCCCGGCGTCGACCACGGTGACGGTCTCGCCCGGGCGCACCAGCAGCTGCAGGTCGCGCAGGGAAGTGGCTACGCCCTGAGCCTGGGCCATCGAGGCGCAGGACAGGACTGACGTCGTCAGCAGGATGCCACGGATGAAGTCCCGCATGAGGTCCTCCGCAGCCTCTGGCAAGCACAAATGGTGCCCGAACACGAGCAGGCAGGAGGCGGGCGAATGCCGCGGAGCAGGAGCGACAGCAGGCAAATCTCCCCAGCTGCCGGGAGTATCCCGTGCTGGTGTGCGAACATGCCGGCCGCACCGACCGGGATCGTCCCGAGCATCTCAGGAGGTCGTCCGTGAACCGTCGCGAACTGCTTCGTACCGCCCTCGCACCCGCGCTGCTGCCCGTGGTCAGGCAGGTCCCGCGCACGCCTCCTGCCACACCAGCCAGAAGCACGACGGTGGCCATCGTCGGCGAGGCGTTCCACATCAACGGGGCGCCCACCTACCCGGGCCGCACCTATCGCGGCCATCGCGTCGAGGGCCTGCTCATGAACTCGCGGATGGTGCAGGCGACGTTCGACGACCGCAACCCGGAGACACGCGCGCGATGGGCGTACCCCGACACCGGCGCCTGGGACGCCGAGCGCAACACGCGCGAGTTCCTCGCGGCGATGCCCGAGTGGCGGCGACACGGGTTGCTGTCGTTCACCATCAACCTGCAGGGTGGCAGTCCCGAGGGCTATTCGCAGGGGCAGCCCTGGCACAACAGCGCGTTCGAGGGCGACGGATCGCTGCGTGAGGACTACCTGGCCAGGCTGCGCCGCATCCTGAATGAGGCCGATCGGCTCGGCATGGTCGCGATCGTCGGCTACTTCTACTTCGGACAGGACCAGCGGTTACACGACGAGGCGGCGGTGCGCCGGGCCACGCGTGACGCGACGCGATGGCTGCTCGCCGGCGGCTGGCGTCACGTCATCGTCGAGGTGAACAACGAGTGCGACGTGAAGGCCTACGAGCACGACATCCTGCAGCCGGGTCGCGTGGCCGAGCTGATTGCGCTCGTGAGGGACATGCGACAGGACGGACGACGCCTGCTCGTGGGCACGAGCTTCGGCGGCGGCAGAGTCCCCACCCCTGACGTGGTCCGCGCCAGCGACGTGGTTCTGATCCACGGCAATGGGGTCAAGGACCCGGCGCGCATCGCCGCGATGGTGCGCGAGACGCGCGCGCTTCCCGGCTGGACGCCGAAGCCGATTGTCTTCAACGAGGACGACCACTTCGACTTCGAGCAGCCGTCCAACAACATGACGAGCGCGATTGCGTCGTATGCCTCGTGGGGCTACTTCGATCCCGGCGAGGGGAACTATCGCGACGGCTACCAGTGCCCGCCGGTGCAGTGGGGGATCAACACACCGCGCAAGCAGGCCTTCTTCGCCCAACTGCACGAGCTCGCGGGGGCCTGACGCCGCGGGAGCCGGCCATCAGAAGGCGACCCCCACGCGCACCCCGCCGCCCCGCGCGTGCAGCATCGGCTGCACGAACACCTGCGCGGCTGAGCCGCGCTTGCGGAAGATCTCGCGCTCCTTCGTGGTCAACGCGTCGAGGCCGACGCCGATGGCTGCACCGAGGCCGGCGCCCACCGCCACCGTGAAGAACCCCCAATCGGCGTCGGAGCCTTCGAGCGACGGTCCGGCAAGCACGGCCACGGCAGCGACGCCGGCGCCGACGCCGAGGCCGATCAACGTGCCGTTGCGGAGCGAATCCTGCCCGCGGTGACGAATGCGCACGACGTCGGCCTCTTGCCAGGCGCGCTCGCGCCCGCCGCCGCCAAGGACGAGTCGCGCGGGTGTGATCGCCGTGATGGATCCGGTCACCTCGCGGCCGGATGCATCCACGACGGTGACCGTCTGCCCGAGCTCGACGAGCGCCTGCAGTTCCGTGAACGATTCGGCCACGCCCTGCCCCCGGACGACCGACGCACAGCTCCAAAGCGCCATCGCGAGCACTACGACTCCTGCCTCTCGTCGCATGATGTCCTCCGTTGGTCAGAACACGACGGCGACGCGGATGCCCTGCGCCCGCGGCATGACGAGGGGCATGACGCGAAGGCTCGCCGTGGTCGCGCCGCCGGCCCGAAACACGACGACGTCGTCGCGCCACGCCGCATCGATGCCCATCCCAAGGCCGGCGCCGAGCGCGCCGAAGAGCAGGATGGCCAGCTCGTCGCCACCGCTGTCGTCGCTTGTCGTGAAGTTCGACGCCAGCGACGCCTGCCCGGCGGCCAACACGCCGACACCGGCGCCGACGCCCAAGCCAATCAGCGTGCCGTTGACGAGCGAGTCACGCTGTCGATGGCGGATCAGGCGCACGTCCCCTGCACGCCACTCCCTCGGCGTCCCATCGACGTCGATGGCCAACGACGAGGGGGACAGCGCGGTGATCCGCCCGCGCATGTCGCGCCCTTGCGCGTCGGTCACGATGACGGCGTCGCCCGGCTTCACCATCGACTGCAGGGACTCGAAAGCCGAGGCGACCTCCTGCGCCCGTGCCGTGAACGCGCAGGCCAGCAATCCGAGTGACAGCACGGCCGTGTGTATGGTGCGGATCATGATGACCTCTCACCTGGGTATTGGCAGGGCTGGCTCTCCCCCTCGACTTCGCTCGGGGCAAGCGAGCCGGCCGTCGCACATGTCTTTCATCGTCAGAACGCAATCGCGACGCGCAGTCCGCCCCCCTGTGGGTGCCAGAGTGGCTGCAGCCGCACCTGCGGGCCTCGGTCGGCGGGCCGGAAGACGTCGTACTCGCGGGTGATCAGCGCATCGATGCCAACGCCGATACCGGCGCCCACGCCCCCGTAGAAGGCGGCGGCGAGCCAGGCCCACTCCGGCTCGCCGTCCGTCCCGCCGCCGGCCAGCACCGCCACGCCGACGAGGCCGACGCCGACGCCAAGGCCGATGAGCGCGCCGTTGCCGAGTGAGTCCTGCCGGCGTTGCCGAATCGTGGCGACGTCGGTCGCCTGCCAGCTCCGGCCGGCGCCGGTGCCGAGTGCGAGCGTGTCGGCGCTGAGCAGCGTGATGCGTCCCTTCACCTCGCGGCCGGCGGTGTCGACCACCGTCACCGTCTGGCCCTCGCGCACCAGCAACCGCAGTTCGCTGAACGAGTGCGCTACGCCCTGTGCGGACAGCGACGACGCGCTACTGCAGAGCACCGCGGCCAGGACCGCCGCGCGCAAGTGGGTATGCATGGGAACCTCCCGTCAGCCGGAGTACAGCAAGGCTCGTACCTTCGCTCACCTGCGGGATTGCATGGGATCCCGCGCAATCGCGTAAGCATGTGGTGGCAAATCCGGGTGGCGAGGGAAGGATCCCGCAGGGTGCCCGTGCCCGGCACCCGTAGATCAATATGCGGTGATTGTGATGCGCAGGCCTCTTGCGGGCGCTGCCTGCCTGGGCGTATCGTGCCATCAGAGTTCGGGCGCTCCTTTCGATGAGGGCGCCAGACAGGGTCGACCGACATGACCGAGGGTGCTCCGCCGTTCGATTCATGGCACGACAGGCGCCGTCGTTGACACCAGTCGTGCCGAGGACCGACACCGCCAGGAAGGACACGTAGCCACCGCCACATGGGCCCAGCGCCCATCCGGCTTCTGCCGATTGCGGAACGAGACACGTGCCCATCCGACGGCCCTGCAGGGCGACGAGGGACTGTGAGGTGCTGATGACGCAGAACACGCCACCGGAAGTGACCCACGGGACACGCTGACGCGGACGCCGCGACACCGAGGCCCTGACGCCTCACCGGCACCTGCCGAACGCCCATGACCTCCGCGGCAGCGCGACCCCGGACGGATCGAAACCTTCTCACACACGGCCCGACGCCCTCGACAGGCGCCGGGCCGTTCTCGTGTGGGCCGCGCCGACGCACCCGGATCGGAGCACGGCGTGAGGCCGCCCCGGCAGGCCGCGTTAGGCGTTCTGCGGCAGCGATGGCAGAATGCGCGCCAACGTGACTCTGTCATCAGCTCTCTCGTGTGGTCTGATCGCCCTCCTCGCACTCGTCGCGGCTCCGCACGCCGGCGCGCAGCCGCAGGCCGACGTCATCCATCTGTTCAACGGCAAGGATCTGTCCACCTTCTACACGTGGCTCGTCGACGACCGACGCAACGATCCCGATCGGGTGTTCACCGTCGTGGACCACGTGGACGGGGCCCCCGCCATCCGCATCAGCGGCCAGAAGTACGGCGGCATCACGACGCCAGACGAGTACGAGACCTACCGCCTCGTGGTGGAGTTCCGGTGGGGCACGGTGACGTGGAAGCCGCGGGCCCAGCGCGCGCGCGACAGCGGTGTGCTGATCCACTGCCAGGGCCCCGATGGCAACACCGGGCGCACCTTCAACGGGCCGTGGATGCGCTCGATCGAGGCGCAGATCATCGAGGGCGGCATCGGCGACTTCCTGATGGTGGGCGGTACCGGCACCGATGGCTCGCGACTCTGGCCGGAGATGACGGCGACGGCGTCGCAGGACCGTGACGCCGAGTGGGTCTACGACCCGGCGGGCACGCCGCGCACCTTCCGCAACGGCGATCGCATCAACTGGTCGGGACGCGACCCCGACTGGACCGACCGTCTCGGCTATCGCGGCGCGAAGGAGGTCGAGAAGCCGGCCGGCGAGTGGAACACCCTCGAGGTCATCGTCGAACGTGACCGGATCACGAACGTGCTCAACGGCGTGGTCGTCAACGTCGGCACCAACCCGACCTACACGCGCGGCAAGATCATGATCCAGTCGGAAGGCGCGGAGATGTTCGTGCGCCGCGTCGACATCTATCCCGGTGCCGCTCGCTGAGCAGCCGTGACGTCGACGGCTGTCAGCGCAGCCGGCCGCGCAAGGTGACGCCGACCTGTGCCGACACGCCCGGCATCGGATAGCCGGGCCGGTAGGCGTACGTCTCGTCGAAGAGGTTCTCCACGGCCACGAACAGATCGACAGCCCCCTGGCTGCGAGGGACCGTCCATGACGGACGGACGTTGACCACCGTGAAGCCGGCAACCCGTTCGGTGTTCGACGCGATCGGGCTCCGGGCGCGCGCCAGCACCGCCATCGACGACTGATGTTGCGCGTCGAGCGCAACACGGACTGGCCCGATCGCGCCGGTGAGCCCGGCGACGATCGACTGTGACGGCGCATACGGCAGTGCCACGGACGTGTCCAGCCACGTCAGGCCGAGAAAGGCCTGCCATCGACTGGCGAGGCGCTGCTGCAGCGAGGCTTCGACGCCGCGGACGACGTGCGCCCCGATGTTCGTGAACGTCGGGCGCGCCACGGCGGGCGGAAAGCCGAAGACGTAGCGACGATCGTTGCGATCGCGGAACACGGCGACGTCGAGCGACGTGGCCGCCACCGGCGCCCACGCCAGGCCGACCTCGACGTGCTGCTGCACTTCCGGCCGCAGTTGCCGCCAGGTCTCGCCGAGCGGCGGGATCAACGACGACAGCGCGGCGACCTCCTGGCCAGGGTAGCTGACGCCCCGGGCGTAGCGGACACGGACGGCCGCGGCCCGGGGCATGCGGACCACGACCCCGGCGTGCGGGGCCGACGTCGACGCGAACACGGAGTGCTCGTACACGCGCAGCCCCACGGAGGGCTGCAGACTCCAGCCCCTGGCCACGTCGACGACCTGCGTGAGGGCGAGGTGCGGCGAGGTGAGCGTCAGGCGCTCGGCCGTGAAGCGCGTGCGCGGGGCCGGTTGGACACGGTCGAACTGCACGCCGCCGTCGATCGTGTCCAGGTCGAGGCCGCCAGCGAGGACGGCCCCGGTCCACGGTCGCACCTGCTCGCGCCAGCGCACACCGGCGAGGGCGAAGCGGGTCAGCGTGTCGCCATCGGGCGCCGGTTGTCCGCGCCAGTCCCCTTCTCCGCGATTGGTGTAGACCTGCAGCGTGCCGGCGGCCCGGTCATGCGCGTGCGCCACCGTCGCGGTGCCGAGCGTGCCCTGCGTGCCGAACTGGCCGGTCCGCGTGGCGGGCTGCCCGATCAGCCCCGGGTCGCGCGCGATGTTGTCGGCGTGGAGGACCGCGGCGGCCATCGACCATCCGCGCCCAAGGCGGTAGCCGACACGCCCCGACACACTCGCCAGACGCCCATCGGCGTCGTCACGATGCCCGTTCGACCTCGCGAAGCCCTGCGACACGGCCACGTCCCACCGGCCCAGACGCCCGCTCGCCTCGGCCTGCTGCAGCAGTGTGGCGAAGGCCCCGGCACTGACGCGGAGACTGCCATCGAGCACGTCGAGTCCGGCGCGGCGCAGGCTCAGGTCGATGGCCGAGAACGCATTGCCGAAGCGCTGGGGCTGCGGGCCCTTGTGCACGTCGACGCTGGAGAGCGCACTGACGGGCAGCAGGTCCAGGAGCGGGTGGCCCCAGATGCCCATGTAGAAGGGCACGCCCTCGATGTAGGTCTTGATCTCGCTGCCCGGTCGACTCGAACCGGCCCCACGGACGAACACGGCGCCCCCCGACTCACCACCGAAGGCACCGACGGGATTGACGCGCGAGATGGTCACGCCGGGCGTGCGTCGCAACGCGGACGCGAGATCGACGGCGTTGAGTTGCTCGATCTGCGACGCCGACACCGACGTGCTGAGCGCCCCGAATCCGTCCACGGCGGTGCTCTCCACGAGCGGGGAGACGACGGTGACGCGTTCGGACACCGGCAGCGGGGACAGGACCACGCGCAGAGGAGCGGCCGGATCGGCGTCCATCGAGACCTGTGCCACCGCGAACCCGGGCCGCCGCACCACCACGACCATCGGTGACGGTGCCGACGGCACGACGCCGAGCGAGAACCGGCCATCCCTGTCGGTCAGCGTGACGCCGACGGGCGGAGCCCCGGCAGGTCCCACAGAGACACGCGCCTCGGCCACCGGAAGGTTGGCTTGATCGACGACGATGCCCGACACCGACCGGACCTGCGCCTGCACCGGATGCGACCAGCTCGCTACCACACACCACAGGACCCACACGCCCACCCACACGCTCTTGCTCATCCGTCGATTCGCTGTCCGATGCTCGAGTCAATCGCGCACATCGACCGTGCGCGCCGCCGAGCGACAGATGATTCTACGTGTCCTTCACCCTTCACCCTTCACCCTTCACCCTTCGCCCTTCGCCCTTCGCCCTTCAGCATTCAGCATTCCAGCATCTCGGCATGACGACCTGTCCCGTTCAGTCAGTGCCCCCTCTCCCCCAGATGCAGTCGTCGCCGGACGAGCAGGAAGTACGGCAGGGCCATCGCCGAGCAAGCCGCGGCCACCGTGAAGGCCGGTCGGAAGCCGTGACTCCTGACCAGCCAGCCGGTCGAGGCCGAGCCCACGCCGATGCCCGTGTCGAAGGCGGCCAGGATGGCGCCGAACGCCGCGCCGCGCCGCGCCATCGGGATCGATCCCATCACCAGGGCCGCGAATGACGGCCAGACGAGCCCGAAGCCGGCGCCGAAGACGAGGCCGGCGATGACGAAGTCGAGACGTCCTCGCGCCAGCGCGAGCCACGCCAGCCCACAGAACGGAAACAGCAGGCTCACCATCAGTACGCGCCCCGCGCCCCAGGCGTCGAGACGTCGCCCCACCAGCAGACGGCCGGCGATCACCGAGACGGCCATCGACGACAGGAAGGTACTGCGAGGAACGATGCCGATGGCATCGGCGAAGAGGGCCGAGAACGACGTCAGGCCGCCGTACCCGAACGAAATCAGCGACAGGCAGACGGCGAGCAGGATGACGCGCCACTCGATGCCGAAGCGGCGCAGCGGCATCGTCTCGATGGGCGCGCCGGCGGCGGCGGCCGCCTCCCGCTCGTCTGGCAGCATCCAGCCGACGCAGGTCATCAGCAGATTGAGCAGCGCCAGTTCGAGGCACAACACGCCCCAGCCGAAGCGATACACCCAGAATCCCAGCGACGGGGCGATACCGATGGCGAGAATGGACGCCATGCCCCAGTAGCCGAGCCCTTCCGCACGCCGGGCCGGCGGGATCGTCGAGGTGGCGTAGGCACTCGACGCGGCCATGAGGGCCGACCACACCACGCCGTGCGCGACGACGATCGTCAGCAGCAGACGGTTGTCCCGGACGGCGGCATAGCTTGCCGTGATCAGCGTGAGGAGCGCACCCGCACCGATGAGGGCGCGTCGGTGCCCGAGACGGTCGCAGAGCGGGCCGGTGAAGGGCGCGGCGACCGCACACGAGATGGTGAGCAGTCCGAGGAACCAGCCGGCCGAGGCCGGCGTGCCCCCGAGCGCGAGCATCCGGTAGGGCGCCACCGGCAGCAGTTGGAAGACCGAGATGAAGACCAGGAAGCTGAAGACGAACATGGTCAGGAATCTCGGCGTCACGAGCGGCGGCGTCATGTGCCACCAGTATCGCCGGCCTACGGCATGACGACCACCACCTTGCCGCGCGCGCGCCCCGCCTCGAGGTACCGGATGGCGTCGACGGCCTGCGCCAGTGGCACCGTGCGATCGATCTGCGACCGCAGCGTACCCGCGGCCAGCGCCTGCTGCAGGGACGCGAGGTCGGCCGGCGTCGCGTCCGCCACGAACGTCGTCATCGACGAGGCCCCGACCAGCGAGCGCAGGGCCATCGCCGCCACGCGCGGCAGCGGGCCGAGCCAGCGCTGCGTGTGCGGGCTCCCTCCGCCGATGCCGATGTAGCGCCCCTGCGGCGTGAGCAGGCTGCGCATCGCACCGAGGCCGTGATTGCCGACCGTATCGAAGATCACGTCGTAGCGATCGGGCAGACGCGTGACGTCGGTGGTGGTGTAGTCGATCACGCGGTCGGCGCCAAGGGCGCGGACCATGGCGAGATTGCGCGTGCTGCACACGCCGGTCACCTCGGCGCCCAGCACCTTGCCGAGCTGCACCGCGTAGGTGCCGACCCCACCCGAGGCCCCGTTGATGAGGACCCTCTGCCCGGGGCGCACCTGACCGTGATCCCGGAGCCCCTGCCATGCCGTGATGGCCGCCAGTGGCGCGGCGGCTGCCGCCTCGAACGACACCGACGCGGGCTTGGGCTGCAGGAGGCCGTCGGCGGGCACGACCACGAACTCGGCCAGCGCGCCCCGGCGCAGGCCGAACACCGCGTCGCCGACGGCGACGCGCGTCACACCACTCCCTGTCGCAGCGACCACGCCCGCGAAGTCGACGCCGACGCGGATGTCGGCGGGTTTCCGCAGTCCGCTCGCCAGTCGCATCACCCGCGGCACGCCGCGCATGTAGTGCCAGTCGAGGGGATTGACCGACGCGGCCCGCACCTGCACCAGGACCTCCCCGGCCCCAGGACTCGGCCGCGGGACGCGTGCGATGCGCAGCACCTCGGGGCCCCCATAGTCGCAGTGGACCACGGCCATCATCGGCGTCGGACCCGCGACCAACGGCCCCTGGTCACAGAGATTGCCGGAGCGCACGTAGGCGACGACGAACGCGGCCCCCAGCAGTACCACGCTCGCCACCAGGCCCCGGCGAAGCCACTGGCCACGCCGTCGACGTCCCGAGGCCACGCGGCGGGTCTGCCTGATGTCCATGTGAGCCGGAAGACGAGACTGCTGGCCCGCCAGTTCCACGGCCCCCCTCGCCCTCGCGGGTCCGCGCCACGGGCGTGCGCGCCAGACTGCCGGATTTCCGGCGTGAGTATCAGAATCGTCTGACAGACTCCGGAACGTCGGCGGTGCTAACGTGCGACGCTGAGAGGTCCACCATGACCAGTCGCACAGCCGTCGAAGGCGTGCTCGCGCGCGTCCGGCCATTTCTCGTCGCCGACGGCGGCGACATCCAGTTGGTGGCCGTGGACGGCGACGAGGTCCGCGTGCGGCTGCTCGGGGCCTGCGCCGACTGCCCGACCTCCCACATGACCCTGCACGTCGGTCTCGAGGCCGCGCTGCGTCGGCTGAGCCCGGCCCTTCGCATCATCCAGGTGGCGTGACATGTCCGCGCCCGACCGCGTGCCGTTCACCCTCGAGTCGATCGTGGTGGGACGCAATGCGCGGATGCGCGCCATCTTCCGCTATCTGTCACTGGTCGGCCCCGGGCAGGGCACGATGCTCGTCACCGGCGAGAGCGGTACCGGCAAGGAAGTCGTCGCCAACGCGCTGCACCTGCACAGTCCCCGCCGCGACAAGCCCTTCGTCGCCGTCTCGTGCGCCCAGTTCTCCGAAAGCCTGATCGAGTCCGAACTGTTCGGGCACGAGCGCGGCGCCTTCACGGGCGCCATGACCAGCCGCCCTGGGCGATTCGAGCGTGCCGACGGCGGCACGCTCTTTCTCGACGACATCGACGATGTGCCGCTGTCCATGCAGGTCAAGCTGCTGCGCGCCCTGCAGCAGCGCACCATCGAACGCCTCGGCGGCACCCGTCCGATTCCCGTCGACGTGCGCGTGGTGGCCGGCACGAAGCGTGACCTGCAGCAGCTGAGCGCGGCGGGGCGCTTCCGCGAGGATCTCTACTACCGCCTCAACGTGCTGTCGGTGACCCTGCCGCCGCTGCGGGAGCGCCGCGAGGACATCCCGCTCTACGTCGCGCACTTCCTCGACCGCTTCTTCGCGCGGCGCGGCGTGCCGCCGGTGCCGCTGTCGGCCGGCGTCGTGCAGGCCCTGACGTCGTACGACTGGCCGGGGAACGTGCGCGAACTGGAGAACGCCTGCGAGCGCATGGCCGAGAGCTGCACGTGCGGCCAGGTGCGCATCGGCTGCCTGGGCGCCACCGTGCTGTTCAACGAGCGCGGTCTCGCGCTGGGACCGCGCACAGACGCGTTTGGCACCGCCCTGGCCCCGGTGTGGGACGACCTCGCGGGCGGCCCGCTCGACGCCCCGTCGGACGAGGGCGTCGCCGCCGCCGACAGCCCACCTGTGGCCCCGACCCCGGGCCACCTCGGCGGGCTGTCGCTCGACGAGTATCTCCGGCGCGTCGAGGCCGAGTGCATTGCGTCGGCCCTGTCGGCCAGCGGTGGCAACAAGTCACGCGCGGCTCGCCTGCTCGGCATCAAGCGATCCACCCTCGGCGATCGCATCGTCCGCTGCGGGCTCGAACGGGCGGACGTGTAAGACCACGTCAACGGGACACACGGCGGCGTGGACGGGCCACTGCGCGCATGGCCCGGAGTTCGGGCGACGGTCAGTGGATGTGGGCGGGCGGCGGATTCACGGCCGGTGTGGCCGCCGTCGATGGCGCGTGACCCGCATGTGGCGCCGACACGCCGCGCATGATCAACAGGGCGCCGACAATGGCGAGCGCGACCGGTGCGGCACGACGGATGCCTGGTGGCACGTGAGCCGTCAGCGAACCTCCCGCCATCCCCACCATGGCGAGCACCGGGGTGGTGCCCAGCGCGAAGGCCCCCATGAAGAGCAGCGCCGCGCCCAGATCCCCGAAGCCGGCGGCCGCCGTCAGTGCCGCGTAGAGCAGGCCGCACGGCAGCAGGCCGTTGAGCGCGCCGAAGAGCACCGGCCCCTGCACGCGATGGGTGCGCATCCAGGCGCCGGTACGGCCGAGGGCGCCCGTCACATGCGCCGCGATGCCGGCCGAGCCAATTCGCCCGGTCACGAGACCCGTGGCGGCCAGCGCCTGCACCAGCAGCGCCAGGCCGGCCAGCACGGCCAGGCCGCGGCCGAACCCGAGTTGCGCCATCGTGTCGCCCGCCAGCCCCACCAGCGCGCCGAGCGTCAGGTAGGTGAGGGCGCGGCCGCCGTGATAGAGCGCCGTGTGGGACGCCAGGCGCCACCACGAGGCCGTCGCGTGCGATCCCAGCCCCGGAGACTTCGGGTTGGCCAGCAGCACGAGCGGACCGCACATCGCCGCACAGTGGCCGCTGCCCACCAGACCGAACGCAAGACCGGCGAGCAGTGCCGTCATGGCAGCCGGATGTCGCGCTCGGCGTAGTAGTCGCGCCCGTCGGCCGACCAGACCAGCTTCAGCCGCCACCGCCCGGAGGCCAGGCCCGTGGTCGGGATCACCACCGTCCCGTCGGCAGCCGGCACGAGGGCGATGGTGCGATCGGCGGCCGCGTCGGCGGCGCGGTAGAGCGTGGCGGTGCCGCGCACCAGGCTCGCCATGTCCGGTGGCACGCGGACGAGCACGTGGCCCTCGGCCACCGTCGCCGTGACGGCGCGACCGAGGGCATCGCCGTTGGCCTGCGCCTGCATGTGCCCGTCGTGCTCCAGCGCGCGCGCGTAGTAGTCCTCGCTGACCAGTTCGACGTCCCGACTCATCGCGAAGACGACGAACCCGACGGTGCTGAGCGCGAAGACGGTATAGAAGACCGCAACGGCAACGCCCCAATGAACTCTTGGCGCCATGATCTCGATCACTCCTCTTCCCGCCTATCGGTCTGGCCACCAACCGGACCGCGGCAGCGGGGACCGTGTCTACTCGTCCTGTCGGTCGCGCCGTGGTTCGTCGCGTTTGCGCTCATCGCCATCGCCGTGATGCTCGCGCTCTTCCTGGTTGCGAATCCCCAGGAAGGAGGTCTCCACGATCTCGACCAGTGTGCCGCCCTGAGTTACCTCGATGCGCACGGGCGTACTGGTCCCGGCCAGCGTCGAGGCCGGCAGCCGGAGCAGGAACCGGCTCTGCACGATGCCGTACGGCGCTACGTCGCCGATCGGACCAAGCGGCGTGATGCTGCCGCCGGCCGGCTCCAGGACGCGATAGACGAGGGTGAACGGCGTGTTGGTCCGGTTGATCACCTGGACGTTGTAGAAGTTCGACACCGTGCCGTCGTCCAGGGTGGTCTGCAACGTGCCTGGCTGGCGCAGGATCAGCACGTCCATGTCGGGCCGGCGCGCGATGAGCGTGACCGCCGTCGAGAACAGCACGAGCCAGACCACCGCATAGGCCTTGACGCGCCAGCTGAGGGTGTTGGGCTGGCCGGTGCGGACGGCCTCCTCCGAGGTGTAGCGGATCAGACCCGTCGGCCGACTCACGCGGGTCATGACGTCGTCACACGCATCGGCGCACGCCGTGCAGGCGACGCATTCGAGCTGGATGCCGTTGCGGATGTCGATGCCGGTCGGGCAGACGGTGACGCACTGGCCACAGTCGATGCAGTCGCCCCTGCTCGACTCGGGCGCACCGCGGACGATCTTGCCGCGCGGCTCGCCGCGCGTGCGGTCGTAGGTGATCGTGATGGTGTTCTGGTCGACCAGCGCGCCCATGACCCGCCCGTACGGGCAGGCCAGCGTGCACGCCTGCTCGCGGAACCGGGCGAACACCGCGTAGAACACGAGGCTGAAGACCGTGATGGCGAACAGGCCGGCGACGTGCTCGCGCGGCGGGTCGGTGATGATCGTCCAGAGCGTGTCCGCGCTGATGATGTAGGCGAGGAACACGTTGGCGATGAGGAACGACAGGGTGAAGAAGATGGCGTGCTTGAGGATCTTGCGCCACAGCGTGTCGAAGGTCAGCGGCGCCTTGTCGCGGCGGACCTGCTGCTGGGCCGACCCGTCGATCAGCCACTCGATCTTCCGGAACAGCATCTCGAGGAAGATCGTCTGGGGGCACAGCCAGCCGCACCAGATGCGGCCGACCGCCGAGGTCACCAGGGCGATGCTGACGAACCCGGTCAGCACGCAGAGCACGAGCAGGTAGAAATCCTGCGGCCAGAAGACGATGCCGAAGATGATGAACTTGCGCTCGAGGATGTTGAGCAGCAGGATCGGCTGCCCGTTCAGCTTGACGAACGGACCGAAGAACAGCAGCGCCAGCAGCACGTAGCTGACGAGCGTCCGGGCGGAGTAGAACCGCCCGGACGGCTGGCGTGCGTAGACCCACTTGCGCCGGCCATCGGTGTGGACGCTGGCCAGTTCGTTGCGGAACGACTCGTGATCCTCGTCGAACCCGTGCGGCGCCTGAGTCTGGGTGGTCATGAGCGCCTCTTAGCTGCAGGCCTTCTCGCGCTCGGGGTTGACCGCGCGCGGGTTGGCCGGATTGGTCCCCTGTTTGGAGATGATGTAGCTCACCACCTGCAGGAGTTGTTCATCGGAGAGCTTCTGGCCACTGCCATAGGGCAGCATGCCGAGCGGCGGGAACCCGGTCGTGACGTTCTTGACCATCTCGGCCGGTGAGCAGCCGTGGATCCACAGGTTGTCGGTGAGATTGGGGCCGACCATGCCGCCGAGGTCCTTGCGATGGCAGGCGTGGCACAGGTTGGCGCCCTCGTAGATCTCCTGGCCCTTCTTCAGGCTCTCGGCATCGGTCAGGGCCACGAGGGCCGTCGACGGACCGGCCGCCTTCGGCCGGCTGGCCGCCAGGCGGTTGGCGTCGTCGACCTCGGCCTGGTACTCGGCCACCATGCCGGGCTGGCCCCAGAGGGGCGTCGACAGCGCGTGGTAGTTGATCGCGTAGACGATGCCGAACGCGATGGTGAAGTAGAAGCCGTAGAGCCACCACTTCGGCAACGCGTTGTCGAACTCGCGGATGCCGTCGTACTCGTGGCTGAGCAGTTCGTCCTTCTTCTGGCTCACAGCTGCACTCCTCGCAGGGCGTCTGGACGCGCGTCGGGCGCGGACGCGTGATCGTCGTCCAGGGGCAGGTTGGCGTACGTCGACAGCGTGCGGCGGTCGAGACGCATCACCCACACCAACATGACGAGGAACACGGTCAGGAAGATGATCAGCGAGAGGACCGGGAAGATCTCGATCCCCACAATCGTGCGGAGGACTTCCTTGTACATCAGCGGCCTCCCTCGTGCGTCGGCATCAGCGCCGCCTGCGTCGCCGCCGGCTTCGCCCGGGCGTCGGTGCCGAGACGCTGCAGGTAGGCAATCATCGCGACGATCTCGCGGTCGGCCGGCGTGTCCATCCCGGCGCCCTTGAGGCGCTCGGCGATCTGCGCAGCCTGCGCCTGCATGTCGGTGCGCGCCTGCTGCTCGTAGCCCTCGGGATACGGCACGCCGAGCTTGCGCAGGGTGATGATCTTGCCCTCGATGTGGGTGTCATCGAGCTTGTCGGTGTACATCCACGGGTAACCTGGCATGATCGACCCCGGCGAGGTCGAACGCGGGTTCTTCATGTGGAGGAAGTGCCACGAGTCGGGGTACTTGCCGCCGACGCGGTGCAGGTCCGGCCCGGTGCGCTTGGATCCCCAGAGGAACGGGTGGTCGTAGACGAACTCGCCGGGCTTGCTGTAGTCGCCGTAGCGCTCCGTCTCGGCCCGCATCGGGCGAATCATCTGCGAGTGGCAGCCGAGGCAGCCTTCGCGGATGTACAGGTCGCGCCCTTCGATCTCCAGCGGCGTGTACGGCTGCACGGTGGCAATCGTCGGGATGTTGGCGCGGATGAGCGCGGTGGGCACGTACTCGACGACACCGCCGATGACCACCGCCACGAAGGTCAGTACCGCGAACTGGGTCGGCCGGCCCTCGAGCACCCGGTGCCAGGCCTTGGCGCCGGGCGTCGGCGGCAGCGCGCGCAGCGGCGCCGCCTGCGCCGCTTCACCCGGCTGGAAGACACCGGACGCGGCCGTCTTGTACAGGTTGTAGAGGCAGAGCACGGCGCCGATCAGGAAGATCGTGCCGCCACCGATGCGCAGCCAGTACATCGGCAGGATGCGGACCACGGTCTCGAGGAAGTTGCCGTAGCGCAGCGCGCCATCGGCCGTGAACTCCTTCCACATCAGGGCCTGGGTGATGCCGGCGATGTAGAGCGGAATCGAGTAGAACAGCACGCCGAGCGTCAGCAGCCAGAAGTGCGTGTTGGCCAGGCGCACCGAGAACAGCGTCGTGCCGTAGATGCGCGGCACGATGTAGTAGAGCATCGCGAACGTCAGACCGCCGTTCCAGCCGAGCGCGCCGACGTGGACGTGGGCGATGACGTAGTCGGTGTAGTGCGTGATCGCGTTGACGTTCTTGAGCGACATCATCGGCCCCTCGAACGTCGACATGCCGTAGGCGGTCACACCGACCACCATGAACTTCAGCACCGGATCCTCGCGCACGCGATCCCACGCGCCGCGCAGCGTCAGCAGGCCGTTGACCATGCCACCCCACGACGGGGCAATCAGCATGAACGAGAACACCGTGCCGAGCGTCTGGGCCCAGTCGGGCAACGCCGTGTAGAGCAGGTGGTGGGGGCCGGCCCAGATGTAGATGAAGATCAGCGCCCAGAAGTGGATGATCGACAGGCGGTACGAGAACACCGGCCGCCCCGACGCCTTCGGGATGAAGTAGTACATGATCCCGAGGAACGGCGTCGTCAGGAAGAAGGCGACGGCGTTGTGCCCGTACCACCACTGCACCAGCGCGTCCTGCACGCCGGCGTACAGCGAGTAGCTCTTGAGGAAGCTGACCGGCAGGCCGAACGAGTTGACCACGTGCAGCAGGGCCACCGTGATGAACGTCGACAGGTAGAACCACACCGCGACGTACATGTGCCGCTCGCGCCGCTTGTAGATCGTGCCGAGCATGTTGATGCCGAACACCACCCACACCAGCGTGATCGCGATGTCGATCGGCCACTCGAGCTCGGCGTACTCCTTGCTCGTGGTGAAGCCGAACGGCAGCGTGAGCGCCGCCGAGACGATGATCAGCTGCCAGCCCCAGAAATGGATCGTGCTGAGCAGGTCGCTGAACATCCGCGCCTTGCACAGGCGCTGCAGCGAGTAGTAGACGCCGACGAAGATGGCGTTGCCCGCGAACGCGAAGATCACCGCGTTGGTGTGCAACGGCCGCAGTCGGCCGTACGAGAGCTGCGGGATGAAGTTGAGGAACTCCGGTCGTACGAGCTTGATCGCCACGATCAGCCCGACGAGGAAGCCGACGATGCCCCAGATCGAGGTCGCGACGATGAAGTTGCGGACGATCGCGTTGTCGTACGCGAAGGTCTCGACGGCCCCAGCGTCTCGCTGGGCGTTGGGCCCGTCTCCGGGCGACTGCGTCACATCATGCATGGAGTGAGACCCTTCACGGCTTCGGTTGAGGGGCGGACCGGCCGGGCTCGTCGAGGAGGACCCTGACAGCCGGCGTGGTGGTGTCGTCGAACTGCCCGGACCGCACTGCCCAGACGAAGGCGGCCAGGAACCCTCCGGCGACCACGGCGCCGGCGGCAATCAGGAAGAAGATCACGTTCATCGCGGCGCCCCTCCGGGCGCGGCCACCCGCATCAACCCGACACTCAGGCCGACAACGGTGAGCGAGCTGACCGGCATCAGGATGGCCGTCGCCAGCGGCGTGAGCTGCCCGGTGAGGGCGAGCCCGAGGCCGATGACGTTGTAGGCCACGGAGACGAGGAAGCACAGGAGAATCACGTAGCGGGCCCGGCGGGCGTACCGCAGCACCGCCGGCAGCAGCGTCAAGCGGTCGCCACGGATGACGACGTCGCACGCCGGCACGAGGCACGCCGTATCGTCCGAGACGGCGATGCCGACGTCCGCCGCAGCAAGGGCGCCGGCGTCGTTCAGGCCATCGCCGACCATCAGCACGTGCCGGCCAGCGTCCTGCCGCGTCCGGACGGCATCGAGCTTGTCCTCCGGGGTCTGGCGGAACCGCATGCGGTCGGCGAACGCGGCGCGCCAGCGCGGCGCCTCGCCGTCGTGGTCGCCCGAGAGCAGCCACGTTTCGTACGCCGACGAGAGCGTGTGCGCGACGGCGGTCATGCCGGCGCGCTCCGGAGTGGCGAGCGTCAGGAATCCGAGTCGGCCATCGACCGACACCCAGGTGCGCCCCGGCACGGCTGTGACGGGCTGCCCCGCCACGCGGCCGACCAGCGCCGACGACCCGATGGCCACCGTCGCGCCATCGATCTCTCCGGTGATGCCCTGCCCGACAATCTCCCGGACGAAGCGCGCCGTGCCGTGCACGGCCTCGCGCCCCGCCAGCGCCCGGCTGACCGGGTGCACGGACTCGGCGGCGAGCCGACGCACGCGCGCCCAGTCGTCGCCGTCGAGGCCCTCGAGGTCGACGACCGCGGCAGCCTCCGCCGTCGTCAGCGTCCCGGTCTTGTCGAAGGCGACGGTGTCGACGCGACTGAGGTCGAGCGCCACGGCGCCCTGTTTCAGGTAGACGCCGGCCTCGCCGAGCTTCCCGAGTGCCGTGCCGAGCGTGATGGGGGCCGCCAGGGTCAGGGCGCACGGGCACGCGATGATGAGCACGGCGGTCGCGACCTGGGCCGCCATCCGGAGGTCGGGCCACCAGGCGTAGAAGCCGATCGCCGCCAGCGCCACCGCGCCGACCGTGAACCAGTGGCCGAAGCGCGCCGACACCGTGGTCAGCCAGTGCGAGGACTTCTGCGCGAACACGGGGTTGTTCCACAACTCGGCGAGCCGGCTGTGCGACACCCGCCGCAACACCCGGAGCTGCAACGCCTCCCCGACGACCCGTCCGCCCGCACTCACCGTCTCACCCGCCTGCAAGGAGACAGGGTCCTGCTCGCCGGTGACAAAGGCCAGATCGATGCGCCCGCTGCCCTCGGTGAGCAGCGCGTCCGCGGGCACCACTTCCTGCGGCCGGACGACGATGACGTCGCCGGGTTCGAGGGCCTCGATGGGCCGCATGGTCATCGTGTCGCCCGTCACGACCCGCACCGACAGGGGCAGGAACGATCGGACGGTGCGATCGAAGGCGATGCGGTCGAAGGCCATCTGCTGGAACAGGCGGCCGATCAGGAGGAAGAACACGAGGCCGGCGAACGAGTCGAGGAAGCCTTCGCCGCTGCGCGTCAGGATGTCCCAGAGACTGCGCACGAACAGCACCGCCAGCCCCATCGCCACCGGGACATCCAGCGTGATGGCCCGCATGCGGATCGAGTGCCAGGCGGCAGTGAAGAACTCCGAGGCGCTGTACAGCAGCACCGGGATGGCGAAGAGGATGTTCAGCGTGTCGAAGAGCCGCTGGAAGCCTGGCTCGAGGGGCGCGCCATTGGCATAGCGCGGGATGCTGAACAACATCATGTTGCCGACGGCGAAGCCGGCCAGACCGAGCTTGAGGTACAGGTCGCGCCGCGCGGCCGGCATCCGTCCGGCCCGTCGCTCACCGTCGATGACCGGCTCGTAGCCCAGGGCCGCCAGCCGTTCGGCCACCGCGCGCAGCGTCGTGCGGTCGGGCCGGAACGAGACGCGCACCGTCCGGCGCATCAGGTCCGCTTCGGAGCGGCCGATGCCCTCGTCGAAGCGCCACAGCTGCTCCAGCAGCCAGAGGCACGAGGCGCAGTGCAGCGAGGGCACCGAGAAGGTGGCGTGGCTGAAGGTGCCGTCGTGGGCGTCGATGAACCGCTGCGCCACCGCGGGGTCGTCGAGCGGCGCGAATCGTGCCGCGTCGCGCTGCGCGACCTGCCGCTGCGAGAGGCCGGCACCGGTGTCGCAGGCGTAGAACTGCGTCAGCCCGTGGGTCTGCAGCAGCGCGAACACGGAGGCGCAGCCGTTGCAGCAGAACGTGCCGGCATCGGTGCGAATGCCGTCGGACGCACACGTGTCGCCGCAGTGGCGGCAGAGCACGGGCGCCTCGGGCAGAGCCGCAGCGCAGTCGAGGGTGGAGGAGGACGCAGTGGTCACGCAGGAACCCCACGCGGACACGCGCAGGCGTCACTCTTCAAACGCAACATCCGGGCCATCGTCGTGGACACGGAAACCCGAGCGTCGGCACGCGAGGCCACGGCGCCTCCTCCGGATTGGCGGCAATATTCCCCACCCCCTGCCGAAAATTCGGCAGCTGCGGTCTGTGGCGCACACGGCATCCCGGAACCCTATCCAAGGACAGTCCGCGTCGCGTGCGGCGCGCGGGCGCCGCGCACGCTGCCCACTCCGTGTCCGCGTTACAGTGCTGAGAGGAGGTGCCTCATGGCATCCAGCAGACTCGATGCCCGCGGTCTGATCGTCCCGTGCCCGTCCTGCGGAGCCGCCAATCGCCTGACGTTCGGCACGCTCGGGCAGGCAACGCGGTGCGGCAAGTGCCACACCGATCTCGGGGCGCCCGACAGTCCCGTGGAACTCCCCACGTCGGCCCTGTTCGATGCGGTCGTGCGCCACTCGCGGCTTCCGGTCCTCGTGGACTTCTGGGCCGCCTGGTGTGGCCCGTGCCGCGTCGTGGCGCCACAGGTCGAGATCGTGGCGCGTCGCAACGCCGGGCGCCTGCTGGTGACCAAGGTCGACACGGATGCCGTGGCGGACCTGTCGGCCCGCCTGGGCATCCGGTCCATTCCGACCCTGGCCGTCTACGAGGGGGGCGAGCAGGTGGCCCGCACCGCCGGGGCCATGGCTGCCGACCAGATCGAGGCCTTCGTGCGCGGCGTCGTCGCCGACGGCGACTGAAATGGGCTCAGGGCTCTGGGCTCAGGGCTCAGAAACTGGGCTCTGGGCTCACGGCTCTGGGCTCGGGCTCGGGCTCGGGCTCACGGCGCGGCCACACTCGATGCTCAGGGCACAGGGGTGGCCGCCGCGATGGCGCGGGCCAGGCCCAGCATCTTCTCGCGGTCGATCTTGTAGAGGACCATCCGCACGACGCCGTCAGGGCGCTGGACTTCGAGCAGCGCGGCGCCATCGCCCAGATTGACCGTGGCCGCGTTGACGGCGATGCCGGCCAGCGCTTCGCGCTTCTTTCCATCGCTCTCGACCGCCTGCAGGTCGATGTCGAACGCCTTCGCGAGCGTCGTCTCGTCGTCAGCGATGGCCTTGAGGTTGGCGAAGGTGAACCCGAAGTTGCTGTCGTCGCCCTGCCACTCGCAGCGGGTGAAGCCGGGGCGCGGTTCGTCCACCGACGGGCCCGTGTACGCGTCACCCACGACCGCTGCCGCGGCCGCCTGACTGAGGACGGCGTCGCACCGAAGACCGGTGTCGGCCGCCGGTTGATCGGGGCGGGCGGCGACGGGCGCTGTGCCGAGCGCGCAGGCCATCGACAGCGCGAGCAGCCGGGTCCGGTCCATGCTCATCGCGCGCCCGCGCTGGCCGACGGGGGCCCCAGCGGACTGGGGACGCATCCCTCGCGTTCGACCGTGTAGCTCCCGCCGGTGAGCACCCACCCGCGCGGCGTCTTCATCAGTTCGAAGCTGTCGATGCCGCAGTGGCTGAACGTTCCGTCGAGCCAGAAGTCGTAGGGCGTCCAGACGGTGGCGATGCCCTTGTGGACGCGTACCTGCGGCTGCCACATGCGCTCGAGCATCTTGCGGCCGCACTTGCCGAAGCTGGTGGCGAACTCGTCGAGCGTGACGCTGCGCGCGGGCACGTCGGCGCCGACGGTCTGGCGATAGAGCCGGCCTTCCGGCACGGTGATGGCGCGAATCGTCACCTCGTCACAGGCGACCATCGCGTCGAACAGCTTCTGCGTCACGGCGAGCACCTCGCGCTCGTCGGAGGCCGCCGGTTGCGCGTGCATCGGTGGTGCGACCGCCAGCACGCCGATCACGGCCACGGCAGTTCGGAAGACCCGCAGGATTGGCATCGTGGCGCGATTGTACGCCGGGAGGGACGCCTCGCCGAGGCGTCCCTCCCAACGACATCGCCTACTGCAGCTTCGTCGCCAGGGCGTTGGTGCCCGCGGCCCAGTTGACGCCGCCGGCATCCGAGTACATCGCCCGCTCGACGACGATCTGAATCGGCGCGCCGCCGATGCTCTCGACGATCATCCCGAACCGCTTGCCGCGCGTCTCCGGGAAGAACTCGTCGGCCGCCGGGGCGATGTTGAAGCGCGCGTTGGCGTTGACCGCGTACTCCCGCGCGATGGGCGCCGTGCCGTCCTCGAACAGGACCGTCGCGCGAATGGTGCCCGCCACCGGCGACGTGTTGGCCACGAGCACGTACGTCTCGGTCTCGCGCGCCCCCCCCACTTCACCTTCGGCGACGGCCCACCGCGTGCCCGTGGTCGTCTCGCCCGGGCTGTTGTGCGCCTCCTGCCACGTGTCGGACGTCGGTCCCGGCCACCACATCGACCGCTCGACGATGATCGGCACGCCGTTGGTCGAGGTGATGCGAGTGGACATGGCGGCGTCGGCGAGGGCCGCGTCAGCCTCGTCGACCCAGATGTTGAAGCGGCTGTTGCCGGCCACCTGGTAGGTCTTCGTGATCACCTGCCCGCTCGACAGCAGGAAGTCGGCCTGCACCGTGGCCTCGGCGGCCTGCGGATTGGCGATCAGGATGAACAGGTCGAAGTAGTTGCCCGTGGCGCCCTCGGCGAGGAACCACTGCGTCGACGGCGCGGTGACGCCCGCGCTCTCGTGTCCGGCCCCGAGCGCCTGCCCCTGACGGTTCAGGTACATCGCGCGCTCGGCGATGATCGGCACGCCATTGGTGGACTCGATGATGGCCGACAGTTCCGCCGTCGCCAGCGCCGCCAGGGCCGGATCGGTGCGACCTTCCTCGTCGACCCAGATGTTGAAGCGGCTCTGTCCGTTGACGACGTAGTGCTTGACCACTGGTGCGGCCGGTGCCGGCAGCAGGTACGTCACCTTGACCTGCGCCGCCTGGTCGTTGGGGTTCTGAATCAGATAGAAGAGATCGAAGTTGAAGAACGTCGCGCCCTCGGCGAAGTACCACTTCGTGGCCGTCCGCGTCAGGATGCCGCGCTCGGCGTGGCTGCCGTAGCCGCTCTGATCCCAGGTCATCGTCCGGTCGGCCACCACCTGGACGTCGGCCTCCACCAGCGTCGAGAACTCCGCGGCCTCGAGGCCGGGCAGGGTCTCGACGTCGATCGTCGCACGGCTCATCGGCGCAATGGTCCGGTAGTCGCGGATGGTGGTGCCATCGGCGCGCTGGAAGCGCGTCAGCACGAGCGCGGTCTGGTGCGTCGGGTTGGCGATGGCGAGCCGGGTATCGAAGAACTGCCCCGTGGCGCCTTCGGCCAGGTAGGTGATGACGAAGCCGCGCGGGTGCGTCCCCTGCTGCAGCTCCTGCAGGTTGGTCTTGCCATCTCCGTCGGGGTCGTCATTCGCACCGGACCCCGGGCCACCGAACGGGTCGAGGCCGTACTTGCCCTCGAACTCGTTGCTCAGGCCGTCGCCATCGGCATCGCCCGTCGGTTCGAGCGTGGGCACACCCACCGTTGCCGATGCCGTGTTGTTGGCCGGCACGGGATCGAGCACACCGGCCGTGACCGTCGCCGCATTGGTCACCTGCTGCCCCGGCGTCGTCGCCGTCAGCTTGGCGACGATCTGGATGGTCGCCACCGTCCCGGGCGCGAGCTGCCCGAAGGTCACGGTGCGGGCGTTGCCGGCGCCGCCGCAGATGCCGCCGAGGTCGGACGTGCAGGACACGTACTCGAGGCCGGCCGGGAGCGTGTCGGTCACGACCACACCGGAGGCCGGGTCGGTGCTCGGGTTGACGATCTGCAGCGTGAAGGTCACGTTCTGCCCGGGCAGGATGGTGCCGACGTTGGCCAGCTTGGTCAGTGACAGATCGACGCTGTATCCAAGTTTCTGCAGCACCGCGTCGCCGTCGCCACCGCCGTAGCCCGCCTGGAACGGGTTGACCAGGCGGAAGCCACCGGGATTGCCGGCGCTGAACACGCTGGCGGCGTTGGTCGTGCCGCCCAGGTAGGTCTCACCGGATGCATTGACGGCGATCGTGAACAGCGCCTGACCGTTGGCGTTGGCGCCGAGATAGCTCGAGAAGACGAAAGCCGTGCCGTCGGGATTGAGGATCTGGACGTAAGGCGGCTGCTGCCACACGGTGTCCTGCACGGCGCCAATCATCGGCAGGTCGGTCGACCGCGTCGACCCGACGATGTGGACGCGCCCCATGTGGTCGACGGCGATGTCGTTCAGGTTGTCGAAGTTGTTGCCGCCGGTGAACGTCGCGTAGATGCGCGATGCGGCGCCGGTCTTGGTGAGATCCAGTTTGATGACGAAACCGTCCCATGGTTCCTGGCCGCCACCGACCGGGTTGTTGAACTGGCGGGCTGCCCCGGCGGTCACCGGGAAGTCGGAGTTGGACCGCGACTCGCCACCGACGTAGACGAAGCCGTTGGCGTCGATGTCGAGCGCGTACACGTGATCGGTGCTGCCGCCCGAGATGTATGAGGAATAGAGCAAGCCAGCGGTGCCGGCGATGTCGGTGTCGATCTGGCTGACGAAGCCGTCGACGGTGTTGCCGATCCGCGGCGCAAAGCCGTTGAGGACGGGCAGATCCCCGGTCGACGTGTCGCTGCCGAAGGTGACCTTGCCGTCGCCGTTGGCGACGATGTCGGCGCGGTTGGTCATCTCGTTCTGGCTGCCGCCGAAGTAGGTCGAGTAGACCACTGCGCCCGCCTCGGTGTAGCGCTGAACGAACAGGTCGTCGGTACCCCAGCGGGTGGTCCGATAGGCATTGACGGTGGTGACGAAGCCTTCCGTCGTGTTGTTGGACGCGGTCTTGCCCACGACGTAGGCATTGCCCTGGGCGTCCACAGCCACGCCGGTCGCCGCCTCTCGACGCGTCCCGCCGATGAACGTCGAGTACGACAACCCGCCTGCAGGCGTCAGTCGCGTGTAGAACGCATCGGCCGACTGCGCGGGCGCGCCCGCATCGAAGCCGAACGTGGTGTCAGCCGCGCCAGCGGTCACCGGGAAGTCGCTCGACAGCGTGTCGCCGACGATGTGGACGCGTCCCTGGGCGTCCACCGCGAGCCCGCCGGGGATGTACTCGCCGGGCCACGTTGCCTCGTCCTGCGAACCGCCGAAGAGCGTCGAGTACACCAGCGCGCTGCCGGCGGGATTGAACTTGCTGACGAAGTAGTCGCGAGGATACAGGCCGCCAGGAGTCGGCGTGCCGGCGCGCTGCGGCTGCAGGGCACCCGCCGTCACCGGGAAGCCGGCTCGGTCTTCACTGGTGCCGAGCACGTAGATGAAGCCGTTGGCGTCCACCTTCACGGCGAGAACCGCTTCCTCGCTCGCTCCCCCAAACCAAGTCGAGTAGACGAGCACGGGATCGATGACGAGCGTTCGGCTGCGGTCGTAGGGGCCGACCGTGAAGCCGACGTGCGAGGCGGCGGCGTCGAGGCGGAACGCGCTGCGGACGGGCACGCGAGCGCCGTCGACGTCCTGGTAGGCAACCGGTGCCTGCTGCCGGAGCACCTGGCCGCCGACATGGACGAGCAGATCGCCGCTGGAAGGGTCGACCTCGAGGCGGTCGGCACCGTCGACGGTGACGCCGGCGTCGCGGACGTCGGCCCCGGGAGCGACCACGAAGTCGTATTCGAGTTGTTGCTGGTTGCCGTAGTAGACGACGTCGATGCCGGGCTGCACGCGCTCGGCGAGGACGCGGCCGAAGGTCTCGATGCCGGCCCGCCACGTCGCCCGGTCGCCGACGTAGCGGTTGACGACTCCGGGCAGCCGGTCGCTGCCCGTCAGCTGGCGGGCGCCCGTGCGGCCATCGACACGGAACACGACGCTCGCGTGCCGGTCGCCCGCCACCAGCGAGATCCGCGCGCCGGCGGGCGACACCGCCACGTGATAGCCCTGACCACGGGCGACGAAGGTGTCGACGCCCGCGTCGGTGCGGGCCTCGAAGTGCAGCGGCATGGTGGCGAGCGACGCCAGGGCGCGCGGCGCCGTCGCGCCGAGCGGATGGCTCGCACGCGGCGCGCTGGCGGCGGCCTGAAGGGTCGACGTGCGCGACATGGGTGCGACGGCGACGAGGGTCAGCACGGACGCGATGAGCGCCGAGCCGGATCGGATGAACGAGGAATGAGAGCTGGACACGATGAATGACCTCCGGGTTCTTCTTGCGAACCGGCCCGATAGACGGGCGGAGATCGAGCAAAGTTCCTGAGAAAATTTGCTGTTCTTCGTGTTCGCTCGACTCGCGATCGACGTTGTCCGGCGCAATCGCGCACCACTGTCCGGAAGCGGACACCGGTGACACCTCGAGTACAGCTTCGCTTACGTATCTACGGCCGGGCTGCACGACGCCACGACGGCGGTCGCACGCGGTCGGGCGACGCACGGATCGCGCAGGGGGCCGAACGCACGACGGGCGCGACGCCCCGTGAGGAGGCGTCGCGCCCGTGAAAGGCTGCGGACGTGTGGGAGGGACGCCTCTACGGCAGTTTCGTCGCCAGGGCGTTGGTGCCCGCGGCCCAGTTCACGCCGCCGGCATCCGAGTACATCGCCCGCTCGACGACGATCTGGGCCGGTGTGGCCCCCACGCTCTCGACCAGCAGGCCGAACCGCTTGCCGATCGTCTCGGGGAAGTCCGATGCCGGCGCCACGTTGGAGCGACTGCTGGGGGCCAGCGCGAAGTCGCGTGTGATCGCCGGGGTGCCGTCCTCGAAGAGCACCGTCACGCGCGCGGTGCCCGCGAACGGCGACGTGTTGGCGATGAGCACGAAGGTGTCGGTGTCGCGCGGCCCGCCCACTTCGCCCTCGGCCATCGCCCACCGCGTGCCCGTCGTGGTCTCACCCGGGCTGTTGTGCGCCTCCTGCCACGTGTCGGACGTCGGCCCCGGCCACCACATCGCCCGCTCGACGATGATCGGCACGGCATTGGTCGACGTGATGCGTGTCGAGAGCGCCGCGTTCGCGAGGCCCGGTTCCTGATCCACCCAGATGTTGAACCGGCTGTTGCCCGGCACCGTGTAGGTCCGCGTGATGACCTGCCCCGTCGTCAGCAGGTAGTCGGCCTGGACCGTCGCCGGGGTCGCCTGCGGGTTGGCGATCAGGATGAACAGATCGAAGTAGTCGCCCGTGGCGCCTTCGGCGAGGAACCACTGCGTCGCCGGAGCGGTGACCCCCGCGCTCTCGTGGCCAGCGCCGAGCGGCCGCCCGGGCTGGTCGAGGTACATCGCGCGTTCGGCGATGATCGGGACGCCATTGGTGGACTCGATGATGGCCGACAGTTCGGCGTTGGCCAGGCGCGCCAGCGCCGGATCGGTCGCCCCCTCGTCGTCGACCCAGATGTTGAAGCGGCTCTGGGCCCTGACCACGTACGTCTTCGTGAGCGGAGCGCCGGACCCGAGCAGATACGTGACCGTCACCTGCGCGTCCTGCGCGTTGGGGTTCTGCACCAGGTAGAACAGGTTGAACGGGCCGAAGGTCGCGCCCTCGGCGAAGTACCACTTCGTCGCGGTGCGCGTGAGGATGCCGCGCTCGGCGTGGCTGCCGTAGCCGTTGCCGTCCCAACTCATGGTGCGGTCGGCGACGACCTGCACGTCGGCCTCGACCAGCGTCGAGAACTCGGCCGCCTCGAGGCCCGCCAGGGTCTCCACGTCGATCGTCGTCCGACTGAACGGCGGGAGGACGCGGTAGTCCCTGATCGTCGTGCCGTCACCCTTCTGGAAGCGCGTGAGCACGAGCGCCTGCGTGGCGGTCGGGTTGGCCAGCGCGAGACGCGTGTCGAAGAACGGTCCGGTCGCCCCCTCGGCCAGGTACGTGATGACGAACCCGCGGGGGTGCGTGCCCTCGGCCTGCTCCTGCGCGTTGGTCTTGCCATCGCCGTCGGGATCGCCGGTGGCGCCCTGCGCCGGGCTGTTGTTGAGCCCGTTGAGCCCGAACTGCTGCTCGAACCCGTTGCTCAGTCCGTCCCCATCGGCATCACCGGCCGGATTGGTCAGCGTGGGCGCGCCGTTGCCGATATTGCCGGTGTTGTTGCCGGGATTCGGGTCGGTGGCGCCATTGCTGGTCACCGTCGCCGTGTTGGTCCAGACCTGGCCGGGCATGACGCCAGCCGCCACGGTGGTGGCGATGGTGATCGTCGCGCTCGCGCCCTGGGCAAGCGACGGGATGGTGATGAGACGGTTGTTGCCCGAGCCGCTGCACACACCGCCCGCCGTCGACACGCACGAGACGAACACGACCTCCGCTGGCAGATTGTCGGTGATGACGACGTTGCTGACCGTGTCGCCTGTCGCATTGCTGGCCACGATGGTGTAGACCACCGACTCACCGGGGAGGACGTTGAACTGCGGGTGCGGCTTGTCCACCGTCTTGGTGATGGTCAGGTCGGCCTGCTGACCGATGCGCTGCAGCGTCGCATCGGCATCGCCGCCGCCATAGGTGGCCTGGAACGGCGTGACCACGGCGAGGCGGTCGGTGCCCCCGGACGAGGACCCACCCACCCACACCTCGTCGTTGGCGGTGATGGCGACGCCCACGGGCCCGCCACGCCCGCCGCGTCCCCCGATGGGTGACGACACCAGCAGCGCACTGCCCGCGGCATTCAGCTGCACGATCATCTGGTGCGCGAAGTTGCCGGACCTGGTGTTCTGCACGGGATTGACGACCGGGAAGTCTTCCGCAGGACGGGGTGTGGGCGCCAGCGAACCGCTGTTGACGCCAATCCACGGCTGGTTCTGTGAATCCAGCGCGATGTCGTAGCCGGTGTCCGTGTAGGCGCCGTTGATGCGCGCCCCGAAGACGAGGGCCGCGGCGCCAGAGACCGTTGGGTTGAACTTGGCGACGAGCACGTCGCTGCCGCTCGGCGCGATGGACCCGGGCAGCGTCACGGCCTGGGGGAACGTCGCCGCCGAGGAACTGGTCGAGCCGACCACGTAGATGCGGTCGGTCGCGTCGAGTGCCATCGCGACGAGGTTCTCCTCGCCGGTCCCACCGAAATACGTGCCCCAGGTGGCCTGGTTGGCACCGGTCAATCCGAGGTCGAGCCGCAGGATGAACCCGTCGCGGCTGCCCGAGTTGCTCGACGGCAGCGCCGGCGTCACCCCGCCTGGAAACAGGTTCGTGCTCCGGGTGTCTCCTGCCACGTACACGACGTTGGCCGTGGTCCGCGAGACCCGGACGTCGGTCGCGTCCTGCGCCTCGCCACTGGACCCGCCGATGTACGTCGCGTAGGTCAGCTGGCCGGCGGCGCTGAAGCGCAGCAGGAACGCCTCCGTGTTCTGCAGGGTGGTGTCGTAGGCGCCCGCCGTCAGCGTGAAGCCTCCCACCGACGGATCGGTGGTGGTCGTCGACGTCGTCTCCCCGACGATGTAGGCGTTGCCGGCGGCATCGACATCGATGCCGTGCGGCTGCTCGGAGCCACGACCGCCGAAATAGGTCCCGTAGAGCAGGCCCCCCGACGGCGACAGCTTCACGTAGAAGCCGTCGGCCACGTTGCTCGGCCGTGGATTGCTGTTGTAAGTGGTGTCGAAGGCCCCGGCGGTCGTCGGAAAGTCGCCCGACTGGGTCGTGCCGGTCACATGGATGTTGCCAGCCGAGTCCAGGGCCATGCCGCCTTCGTGGTTGTAGGCGTCGAACAGCTCATAGTCGCTGCCGCCCAGCATGGTCGAGAAGATCAGCGTAGTGGCCGAGGCGTTGAACTTCGTCACGAACACGTCGAAGTCGAAGGCCCCACTGCGGGTCGGCTTGAGGGCACCAGCAGTCGTCGGGAAATCGACGACTCCCGCCGCGTCCTGCACGAAGCCGAACAGCACGAGATTGCCCGCGCCATCGATCGCCATGTCGAGGATGCCCTCTTCGCTCTGGCCGCCGAGCCACGAGGAATAGGCGATGACCGGGTCGATCACCAGGTCACGCGAGCGGTCGTACGCGCCCACCGCGAAGCGCACCACGCCGTCGTCGAGCACGAACCGGCTGGGGATCTCGACCTGTCGGCCCTCGACCACCTGATACGTGAACGGGCGTTCGTGCGTCAGCACCCGCGTGCCGGCCTCGATGAGCAGGTCCCCGTTCGCGGCGAGAGACAGGCGGTCCGCCCCATCGATGCGCACCCCGATGGCCCGCGGGTCGTGGCCGGGCGCCACGATGAAGTCGTACTGCAGGCGGCGCTGGTTGCCGTAGTAGACGATGTCGATGCCGTCGTAGACCTCGGCGTAGCGGACCCGGGCGTGCGTGCTCACCTGCGGCTGCCACTGCTCGGCGCGGTTCCCCTTGTAGTACGAGACGACGCCGGGCTGGGTGTCGAGCGGCCGCGCCTGCGCGTCGGGTCGAGCGCCATCGAGCCGGAAGGCGAAGGCGTGGGGCTCGGCGGTGCCGTCGGCCAGCGCGACGTGGGCGCCGGCGGCGGTGAGGGCCACGCGATACCCGGCGCC